>CAYRPI010000001.1:0-25164 GCA_964426225.1 uncultured Candidatus Babeliaceae bacterium
TCTTTGAAATATCGCTTTTCTTTGATGCGCTTGACACAGTGGGTATTAGTCCCGCCGCGGTTAAAAGCACTATCTTTATTAATATAGTCTTCATACTAACTCCTTCATTCCCAGGATTAAATCCTGTTTTGCGAATTAGGCATCACTGTTTTGCCTTCGCGTTTTTTTACATTATCTATAACTTTTATTTTTTATAAAACGTCTCCATGTTAATTTAATAATAGCAAATTTTTATTATAAAAAACAAGAAAATAATTTTTTCTATATTATACAGTTTAATCATTGAATTTTCGACGTGAAAAATCATTTAAACTATCGGGTTCTTGGTCGCAAGGAGATGGTGGAGTTTATGAAATGTATGCGCTTAAATATATTAGACAAAAATAGCTGACGAAATTACTGATTTTTTTGGGGTATAAGCCGTGCAACAATCCCATCCAATACCCTATAATATACGGGAATAGAAATAACTAATTGTTCTGCAATTTCCTCAACATAAATATGAGAAGTCATATTTCGGGATTTTATCATCTCAAGAATTATGGAGGTCTCTTCTTCCCTTGCAAGCCCAACTGAAAAAGCATGTCGAATAACCTCACCAGGAGTTTTTATTTGCATGGAAACATGAGCTGCTTCAAGATAGGTTTTTAGATACTTCCAAAAAAGATCAATAGAATATTCAAATCGTTGAATAACTGAATCACGATTAGTACGATACTGATCTTGATAATCTATTTTGGGATTAAAGTTTTCACCACGCGCTTCCAAATTGTGCAACGCAGAAATTGCCTTTTCAAGTGTCTTGAGTGCTAGCGTCAATTGTTCGTATTTGTGTATTAATTTGTCCATTTTACCCCCTCTTTTATTATATTTTCTTTTAAAATATTCGAAGCCGAACAAAAATCAACTAAATCAATTTTCATTGGAATAGCGGTTTCATCAATTTCCATCAAAATTTTTAAAAGCAGTGAATAATTGATAGGCTCCCCTGCATCAACAGCAAGATCAATGTCAGATGTTGAAGTATAATCACCTCGAGCTCTGGAGCCAAAAAGATAAATTGCTGCCTTTGGTAGATGTTTATGGATAATTGAAATGAGCTCATTTTTGTACTGTAACTTAATCGTCATATTCTATCCAAACAATTTTTAGCCGGTCAATCAGCATAATCTTACCCTTATTGAATGGTTTTTTCTATCGAGGAAGAATATTTTAACGATAAATGATTGCAATAATTTTGAATCATTTCTAAATTATGCCGTTTTCTGGACCATAATTTGTAGGCGCTTTGC
Source organism: uncultured Candidatus Babeliaceae bacterium (assembly GCA_964426225.1). Classification (GTDB taxonomy): domain Bacteria; phylum Babelota; class Babeliae; order Babelales; family Babelaceae; genus UBA12395. Next base: position 1,293 of record CAYRPI010000001.1, read on the forward strand.
CTCCTGCTTCAATTGTGCAAATGTAAGAAGGCGTGGAGGCAGGCTACTGCTTGAAAGGAGTTTAGCACTGTTTATGCTGCCATAGTGTAGTGCAGTTTCTAGGGAATATCCTTTTAATAGAGAGCCGAATATAGTTGCTCCACAGACGTCTCCTGCTCCAACGGTGTTTAAAACGGTAGTTTTAATGCTGGGACAAAAGTAAAATGCTTGTTTAGTGGCGGCGTAAAGTCCCTCAGCTCCGTTGGTAACAATCGCAATCTGCGCGCCTTTTTCTAGAATTTTTGTGCAGTAATTTTCTATTGAGAAGGGTTCCTTTTTCAGGCTTTTTGTATTTTGAAGTTTTTTATAAAAAAATTCGGCTTCTTTATAATTGAGCATAAAAGCCGTTAGAAAGGGCAGTGTTTTAATAACTTCATTGTTTTCAGCCGTGAGCTGATGAATATTGGGATTGTGAAAGACGGGAATTTTTTTGTTAAAAAATTTTTCAACAAAAGTACTAGCATGGGTTGCTATATAACCACTTAACGGTGCAAGATAGACCCCTTCAGATCCTGTGATTGAATCTAGTATGGTTAATTCTTTTTGAGTAATTGTCTCATTAGCACCCCTATAGGCTAGGATGGGATGATTTCCAGATTCCGCCATTAAAATAAAAGAGGTCGCAGTGTGAGTTGATGCAGTGGTGATTGCTAAATCAGTATCTATTTCTTCGGATTGAAGTTCTTTTAAAATACTTAATCCGGCCTCGTCAGCTGCTATTTTGAAAAATGCGGCTGTATTAAACTCTAGCTGTTTTAGACAGCGAGCCGCATTAAGAGCGCCGCCGCCTGCTATGCGGCGCAGGCGGGAGACTTCTATTTTTGTTCCTTCCTCAATAAGAAGAAAGGGTTGATTATCAGGCTTTAGAATACCTGAATGTAATGATTTAGATTCAATAAATGTATCACATACCGCGCTGCCTACGGTAAGTACAAATGGTTTGCTGATCATGCAAATTTGCCTAGTACGCGACTTAAAACTTCGTCCGCATGATTAACCCAGGTAATATCAATGTCCTGGACTAGTTCTTCAAGACCAATAATATCTTTTTTGTTTTTCAAAGGCAGTATTAGATGTGGTATTTTATTGCGTTTCGCGGCAAGAATTTTTTCTTTTATTCCGCCAATAGGCATGACTGCACCTTGCAGATCTATTTCTCCGGTCATAGCGTATTCAGCGTTGATGGCTCGTTTAGTGAGTGCTGAGAGCATAGATGAGAGAATGGTAATTCCTGCAGAGGGGCCATCCTTAGGGACTCCGCCAGCGGGTACATGGATATGAAGATCATAGTCTGTGAACATTTTTGGAAGGATATTGAATTCGTCTGCATGAGCGCGGGCGTAGCTTAGTGCGGCTTGAGCAGACTCTTTCATTACTTCACCTAGCCGACCGGTGAGGATAAGTTTGCCGGTTCCAGGCATAATAATGGCTTCTATTTTTATCATTTCACCACCGCTGCTGGTCCATGCAAGGCCGTTGGTGATGCCGACTTTATCTTCTTTTTTTACTTCATCTTCAATAAAACGGCGTGGGCCTAAGTAGGTTTCGATATTTTCTGTAGTGAAGGATAAAAGCTCATTTTTTTCGACTAGGGAGCGTGCAACTTTTGAACATAATTTTTTGATACAACGGTCCAATTCACGGATTCCAGACTCTCGGGTATAGTTGCAGACAATGTCTTGGAGGATGTCGTCCGAAAGCAATAGTTGGGCGTTATCAAGGCCTGTTTCTTGGCAATTTTTTCTAATAAGATGTTGCTTTGCAATTTCGCGTTTTTCTTCGGGTGAATAGCCTGAGAGTGTTATCACTTCCATGCGGTCACGTAGAGGTTCAGAGATAGTTGAGAGATCGTTTGCTGTTGCTATAAAGAGTACGGATGAAAGATCGAAAGGAATGCTTAAATAGTTATCGTAAAACGTTTTATTTTGCTGGGGATCAAGTAGTTCTAATAGGGCTGCTGATGGATCGCCCCTAAAGTCATTACCTAGTTTATCAATCTCATCGATAATGATAACCGGGTTCATGGTGCCAGCTTTTCGAACTCCCTGAATAAAGCGACCGGGCATGGCGCCTACATAGGTACGTCTATGACCTCTAATTTCGGCTTCATCTTTAATACCACCCAGTGCTACTCTAAAGTAAGAGCGACCTAGAGCTCGCGCTATGGAGTGTCCAAGAGATGTTTTTCCAGTTCCTGGAGGGCCTGCCAAGCAGAGAATAGGGGCATTGCCTTTGCGATTGAGCACTTGGACAGATATAAAGTCTAAGATTCGATCTTTAATATCTTGTAATCCAAAGTGATCTTCGTCTAAAATTGTTTTGGCATGGATGATATCTAAGTTGTCTTGTGACCAGATTTCCCAGGGTAGGGCGAATACAAAATCTAAGTAGTTGCGAATAACTGCGGCTTCCATAGAGTCGGATGCGGTCTTTTCTAATCGATTTATCTGGCGGGTAATTTCTTGTTTTGACTCTTCGGATAAATTTATCTTTTCAATTTTCTGGCGATATTGTTCGATATCTTCATTCTCTGAGTCGCCCAATTCTTTGCGTATAGCCTTCATCTGTTCGCGTAGATAGAATTCTTTTTGGGCGTTGTTCATGGAGTCGCGGGTGCGGTTTTTAATTCGTTCTTGAACTTCTGCAACTTCAATCTCTTTGGCTAAGTGGCCATAAAGGCTTTCTAAAAAGCAAGAAAAGGTTTTTTCTTCAAGTAATGCTTGAGCTTGTTCAACTGAGAGCGTTAGATGCGAAAGTATAAAGTCTGCGATTTTTTCTGGGTCATGCATTTTTGAAAGTATAAGATGGAAATCGGGCGTTGGTGATTGACCAGAGCTTACCATCTGTTCGGAGATGGCCTTTATATTTTTAATTTGGGCGGCTAACTCTGTTGGATTTTCTTGAGATGCGGTTTCGACCAGAGTTACATCAGCTTGCAATATCCCATCTTCGGAGAGCAGAGTATCAGCCGAGGCTTTACAGACGCCTTGGATGAGTATTTTTATACTTCCATCCGGTATTTTTATAAGACGCATTATAGAAGCGATCGTTCCTATTCGGTAAAGATCGTCTGTGCCTATGGCATCCTCATTGGACTGTTTTTTAGATGCTAACAGTAAGATGCTTTTGGCCTCTTGTTCTAATGCTATATTAACGCCTTTAATGATCCTTTCATCGACCACTAGAAGCGGAATAATCATATGTGGAAAGACCACGACGTCTGTAGTCGGAACGACCGGGAGACGTTTGGATACAGAACTGCTTGCCAATGTTTCGGACATTTTCATTACTACTCCCCCTAACCAGATCATGCGGTGGTAACACCGCGTACTATTTCCCCATACTGATTCTATCTGAGCACGGTGGGGGAACTCAAGACTTTGATTATTCTGGGTATAATTTTGTGGACATACGGGTTTTTTGGAGGGGGCTTATTTTTTATAAAGAAGGTTGGGGCCGGCGGAATTTTTTTCCAACCAGTCCTAGAAGGGTAAAGAAACTTTGGTTTTGATTGGGAAGTAAATTCTGCTAAACTGAAAGTCCGATATGTTACCTGTAAAGGGCAACATGTCGGGCTTTTTTTTGATATATTTTGGAGTAGGACATGAAAAAACAGATAATCGTTTTCAATGGTGTGCATGGAGCTGGTAAGTCTACCATGGCTCAGGCTTTGGCAGCGCAGGATGATCGCTTTGTTCTTTATCCAGAGATAGGTCGTCAGTTGCGTGAAGAGGTAACGTATAATGCTCTTGAATCGGGTGAAGAATTTGACCGTGAGGTAATGCGGAGGGAAATTGGGCGGGATGCGCTTTTGGTGCAGGCTCAAAAAATTCCTCTACTTGAGACCTGGCATATGGGTAATATTGGGTATATTGAGGCTCGAACGCCCCAGCTTACGGCAGAATATACAGAGTTGCTGCGTAAGCAGCTTGAATTATTCGATCCCATCTGTGTATTTGTGCATATTGAATGGGACCTTTTTAGAAAACGGGTAACGGAAAAGATTCGCCCAAGTCAGATGGAAGAATTGATCGCATTTTATCAGATTATCAAAGATACTACCTTTAAGTTGTATGATCAGTTGGGATTGGGGTATCATATCATAGAAAATCAGTGTGATTTATGTGATGGAATGGTGATTTTAAAAGAACGTATTAATGAACGTTTAGCTGGTCGGTTTAAAGTGAGTAAATAGAGGGGGTAGGTAGATTTTCTTACCACCCAAGTTCTGAGTAAAATTTCTTTTCAGAAAGCAAGATGAACAGTGTTTTAATGTAGTCAGATGTCTCTGGTGGGAGGGCTATGTATGGGTAAAATTGTAGTCCACCGCATTTGTTTGGCTCACAATTGGTTATTTCGCCTTCCCATCGTGTGCATCGCATAAAAACATCTACGTTTGTGCGATTGCTCTGTCTGTACATAATGTGTGCAGGTTCAAGATCTTCAGGTTTAATGTGAACGCCTATTTCTTCTTTTGCTTCTCGACAAATGGCTTGTGTTACAGTTTCTCCGTTTTCAACATGTCCTGATGGGAGATTCCATTCTCCATCCGCATAGCCGGTTCCCTGGCGTAGAGACAATAAGATACTATTTTTGTTTTCAAGAATTAAATAAGCGCATATGTGGGCTTTAAAACGTTCTTCAGCCATTTTTTATAATCTTTCAGGATTAAGTACTGTTCCTAGTTTGTGTTAATAGGACTGTTTTTACCTATAAATTATAACATAAAGGGTAGAAGAAGTGAGGGATGATTTCTAGTGAAAGTGCTTGGCGAAATTTTAAGGAGCTTGTTTAAAAGAATTTAATTCTTTTAAACAAGCTCCTTAAAATTTTATATTATTTCGAAGCTGACGAACTGCCATTGCGTTTCATTGATTCAATAAATTCTTCATTGGTTTTGCATTTACGCATTTTCTCAATGAGCAGTTCCATGCCTTCTGCAGTGTTCATCGTTGCTAATACTTTGCGCAGAACGTGAATTTTCTTTAATACATCATCGGTAAGCAGAAGCTCTTCACGTCGTGTACCAGAAAGGAGAAGATCAAAGGCGGGGAAAATGCGCAAGTTCGCCAATTTACGGCTCATGTGCATTTCCATATTTCCTGTTCCCTTAAATTCTTCAAAGATGACCTCATCCATGCGTGAGCCAGTTTCAACCAGAGCCGTTGCAATAATGGTTAAAGACCCACCTTCCTCTGTGTTTCGTGCTGCACCAAAGAACCGTTTAGGTTTCTGAAGTGCATGTGCATCGATACCACCGGTTAGAATTTTGCCAGAGGCGGGCGACGTTGTATTGTAGGCACGAGCGAGTCGGGTTATAGAATCAAGGAGGATAACTACATCTTTTTTAGATTCAACTAACCGCTTGGCCTTGGCAAGTACAATTTCTGCAACTTGTTCGTGGCGCTCGGCAGATTCATCAAAAGTTGAACTGATAACTTCTGCGTTTGGACGCGTAATCGTTCGACGCATATCTGCAACTTCTTCAGGCCGTTCATCAATAAGTAGAATAATTAAATGAACTTCGGGATGATTTGCAGCGATAGTTTGAGCAATTTCTCTAAGCAGAATAGTTTTGCCTGCTTTAGGAGGAGCTACAATTAAACCGCGCTGTCCTTTACCAATAGGAGCAAAAAGATCCATAAGTCGTGTTGATATAAATTGAGGATCGTACTCGAAGTTAAATTTTTTGTCTGGGTAAAGAGGTGTTAATCGGTCAAAGAAGGGGCGATCTGCAACAGAAAGCGGGTCTTCGCCATTAACAGAGTCAACCCGTAAAAGAGCGAAGTATTTTTCACCCTCTTTTGGCTTACGAATAATCCCTATAATCATATCTCCTGTGCGTAATCCAAAACGTCTAATTTGGGATGGAGAGACATAAATGTCATCGGGGCCGGACACATAGTCGGCTTGTGCCGATCTTAGAAATCCAAAGCCATCGGGGAGTTTTTCAAGAACACCTCTAACTTCAATTTCGCCATCTGGATGTTCTTCAAGATCTATAATGCGCGAGATTAGAGTATCTTTTTTAAGATAAGTTGCGCCTACAATTCCTAGCTTTCTAGCAAGAACTAATAGATCCGCAATACTCATTTTTTGTAACGCTTGTTCCCTCATGCACAAAATCCTTTAGAAGAGGTAAATACCTCCGTAACAACAGACAGCCGTAAAAATCGAGTTCCTGGATTAAATCTTGTTTTGGGATTTAACCTTTTTTCTGATTAAATCCCGGTTCAGGATTAAATCCTGTTTTAACTTCGAGGCTACAACTACTTTTTCTCTCTATAGAGCAGCAACATAACTGGAGTTGCTATGTAGATTGAAGAATAGGTACCAAATATAATTCCAATTAAAAGCGCAAGCGATAGCGTGCGTAATACTTCACCACCAAAAATAAGAAGAGCTACAACCGTTAATGCTGTAGCAAAGCTAGTCAAAAGTGTACGCCGTAATGTTTCATTAATACTTAAATTTGCGATTTCATCAGGTGTGCCTGGTTCACGCTTGGTAAAGTGTTCACGGATTCTAGAAAATACCACAATAGTGTCATGAATCGAGTATCCCAGAACAAAGAGAATCGCCGCTAAAATGTTTAGCGAAATTTCATAATCAAACCATAAAACAAAAGTTAAAATAGCTATTGCATCATGAAAGAGTGAAACAAACGCGCCCATTGCAAAAGAGAATGAACGAAATCTAAACCAGATGTACAAAAGCATTAAGAAAAGAGCTAATGAGACAAACCAGACGGCATTGGTTCTTAATTCTCCGCCAACACCGGCGCCAACGCTGTTTGTTTGTAATACAGCCACGCGGGTGTCAGGTAATGCAGCTTCAAGATATTCTTTAAATCTTTCTGCAAGTCCCTTAGGATCGGTTTCAACATTTTTTACACGTACTAAAATCTCATGATCCGAAAATTCACGGGTTGTAATACCCTCTGCATTTTTAGGACTTAGAATGTGTTGTACTTGTTCACTAGTAACCTTTTGAGAAACATTTTGATCTTTCCCGTCTGCACCAACACCTTTTTTATAGAAGCCAAGTACCGTTTCAGTTCCACCTGTGAACTCAACACTGTACATAAATATAGACCCTTGAGTCTGGTATTTATAAATAGCACCGCCTATAAAGAGAGCAAAAAGCAAACCAGAAAGCGAATAAAAAAGAGGACGATATTTTAAAAAATCGATCCGTGTAGTTGTCAACATAACTCTCTCCACACAATCAGAAAATGTGTAATCTTAATTCAGGATTTGATCCTGTTTTCTTAAATAACAGAGACGTATTTGCGGCCTTTATGACCATGGTGAAAGTGAATCTCGCCAGCACCTGTTGCAAAAATTGTGTCATCGCTTCCGATGCCAACATTTTTACCAGCGTGAATGCGGGTTCCGCGTTGGCGTACAATAATTTCGCCGCCACTAACACGCTGACCGTCATAAAGTTTAACGCCTAGACGTTTACTTATACTATCACGGTTATTTTGAGTTGAACCACCGGTTTTACTCGTTGCCATACTTTATCCTAAAAGAAACTGCGACAAAATAAATTCATTTAATAAGCTAAGAAAAGTTTAAAAATCTATCGAGAAACGCTTTCTAATTTCCCGATACTTTAAGGCTGCCATAAAAAAGAGAAAAGTCAATTTCTTATTTTAGCATCTCCTGCCAGGTGTAAACCAACGCCCCACCTCATTCGAACCAATGAACGATCTATATTTATTGCCTTACGCAGTTTATAAAATTTTCAAACAAATCTTGACTCAATCTGAATTATAATCTATGTTTATAAAAAGCAGTGAATTACAACCTATAAAATAATAACCCTATAATAATTATAAAAACGGAGTATCACGTATGAGTATTACGTATGAAAGCTACAAAAAAGCATCCCTTCTTTTTTACTTTGAATCGCGCCAATGCGCCATGGATTCAATCAAGGAATAGATCTCTTAATAAATAAAATTTTTTAAAGTTTGCACGCCTGGTATTAATCCAAGGTTTGGGTAGGCTAGAACCTTTTTTGGTGTCTAAATGTTAAATTTCTGACAATTTAAAATATAGATGAAGCCAGAATAGACTGGAATGTAGAGATTTGAAGTATAAAATATAATTTTGATAATATAATTTAAGGAATTTATCGTGAACTTTTTAAAAAAAGCAGTTCTCTCTTGTGCCGTTATAACGCTGATTTTGGGCGCAGAATTAGTGGTTGCAGCCTCGTTGCATGATTTTGTTATTGCCGGCGACCTTGCAAAGGTAAAAGAATGCTTAGTAATTACAAAGCATTGGTATGACTTTTTTTTTCAGCCTTTGGACATTAACGAAAAATGTGCTGAAGGTAGCACCGCACTCTCCCTTGCATGTGAGAATGGATATTTCGACATAGCAAAATTGCTTATTGATAACGATGCAGATGTTATGGCTAAAAATAATGGTGGTGATACGCCGTTACATAAGGCACAGACTCTTGATATAGTAAAATTGCTTATTGATAAGGGTGCAGACGTTACGGCTAAAAATGATAGTGGTGATACGCCGCTGCATTGGGTTCGGACTTTTGGAATAGCAAAATTGCTTATTGATAAGGGTGCAGATGTTATGGCTAAAAATAATGATGGTGATACACCACTGCATTGGGCTTGGACTTTTGGGATAGCAAAGTTGCTTGTTGATAAGGGTGCAGATGTTAAGGCTAAAAATGATGATGGCTTTACACCACTGCATTGGGCTCGGACTTTTAGAATAGCAAAGCTGTTTGTTGACAAGGGTGCAGATGTTAAGGCTAAAACTAATGAGGGCTTTACACCACTGCATTGGGCTCGGACTTTTAGAATAGCAAAGCTGTTTGTTGACAAGGGTGCAGATGTTAAGGCTAAAACTAATGAGGGCTTTACACCGCTGCATTGGGCTCTAACTTTTGGAATAGCAAAATTGCTTATTGATAAGGGTGCAGATGTTAAGGCTAAAACTAACGAGGGTTTGATGCCGCTGGATAATGCAAGGTCTTTTGGAATAGCAAAGCTAATTCTTGAAAAGAGCGCAGACGTTAATGCTAAAAATAAATGGTGGATTTACACCGCTCCATAAGGTTCAGACTCTTGGAATAGCAAAGTTGCTTATTGATAAAGACGCCAATTCTTTTATTTTGACACTTCCTGCCAGGTGAGCCCAGAGCTAAGGTGGACGGTAAGGGGGATGTCCCATTCTACTACTTTTTGCAATGTTTCTTGAATGAGTGTGGAAGCCTCAGTCACTTTGTTTTTAGGTGTAGAAAGTATTAGCTCATCGTGAATCTGGAGTAGTATTTTTACGTCTGGCAACTTTTGCTTGAGTTTGTTTGATAGTTCTATCATCCCGCATTTCATAAGGTCGGCTGCGGTGCCTTGGACCTTGGTGTTGATGGCTATGCGTCGTGCCAACTGGTAGAGTGTATGATTTTTCTCATAAATTCCGGGAACGGGACGTCTGCGTCCCCAGAGTGTAGTAACATAGCCATATTTCTTAGCTTCTTCTACCGCTTGCTCCATCCATGCTTGAACGCCGCTGTATTGTGCCAGATATTTTTCGATGTATAATTTTGCATCGTGTTGTGAAATATTTAAGTCTTTTGAAAGGCCATAAGGAGTGAGTCCGTATAAGATACTAAAATTAATACGCTTTGCTATCTGCCGTTGGTCGCGAGAAACGTCTGTAAGTGGAATCTCAAAAATGCCAGCTGCGGTTCGTGCATGAATATCTTCGTTGTTTAAAAAGGCATTCTTTAAGGTTATATCCTGTGAAAGGTGTGCCAAAACGCGCAGTTCTATCTGGGAGTAGTCGGCCGAAATAAGGAGGCATTGTGGTGGCGCTTTAAAGGCTGAGCGGACGGAAAAATGGTCGTCGATGCCGGGGAGATCTGTTTCGGCGGGAATATTTTGGAGATTAGGTTCTACCGACGCTAAACGTCCGGTTGCAACCGTAGTGTGGTTGAACGTGGTATGGATGCGGTCGGTGGTCGGATTTACTTCTTTTTGTAGAGCGACTAAATAAGTACTTTTGAGTTTCGAAAGTTCGCGATAGCGTATAATAAGGGCTGGAACGGGATGAGTTTTTGCCAATTCTGTGAGCACATCTATATCGGTTGAGTAGGCACTTTTCCCAGAGGTCTTGCGGACTGGTGCAAGCTTTAGTCGTTCAAAGAGAAGAGCACTTACCTGCTGGGGGGAGTTGAGATTTAATTCTGTTTCCGACATGCCAACAAGGTCGCCAATTTCGCGCTGCAGCGCATTTAGTTTTAGGGTCGCTTTTTTATCTAACGCTTTAAGAATCTCAACATCTACGTCTATGCCTTCCCACTCCATGTCGCACAAGACTTGAATAAGGGGGTGTTCAAGCGTGTCGTATAGGGAATCTAAATTCTGTTCTTTTAAGGCATTTTGTAGCACGTCTACTAGGCACCAGGTCTGGTGCGCGTCGGCGGCAGCATATTGTGTGGCAAGTTCCACAGGCACTTGAGCAAAACTGGTTAATTTTTTGTCGGTTACCATCTCTTTAAACGATAACATTTTTTCATGGAGATAAAATTCTGAGAGAGCTTTGAGCCCTATTTGTGGGAGCTGTCCACCATCTTCTCGAATTAGCCCTGCTGCTACCATGGTGTCAAAGGCAAGCCCTTTAATTTTTATCTTTGTGGTGGAGCGTAATACAAGAAGATCAAACTTTGCATTGTGCATATATTTTTTTATAGAGGAATCTTCAAAGATCGGCCCTAAGTGCTTTAAAATAGTGGAAAGGGTCAGTTGATTTTCTTTGTTTTGGGATTCCTCTCGGTTCAAAATTGAATCTTGGCTGCCACCAATAACCATTTGGACATGGTCATCTGGTAAATGATCATTTGTGGGGGCGTCGGGCTGTTTGTGTGCAACCGGAATATAGAATGCGCTACCTTTTTTATAACAGATAGAGATGCCCACAAGGGTGGTCTGTAGTACTTTTAGGGAGTCTGTTTCGGTGTCGATTGCGCACTCTTTTTTTTGTTTAATAGTTGTGCATAGATGGGCAAGTTCTTTTTCTGTGGTGATGGCTGTAAAAGCATAATTGATGGGTTTAAGGGAGGAGCCGGCCATTGCGCTTTGCACAGGATTATCTTGTTCTTTCATCAGAGAAGAAAATCGTAGCCGTTCAAATAAAGGGAGGCCCCTATTAAAGGTATGGGGCTCGAGCGTTAATTCTTCCACCGTGATGGGCAGTGGTGGGTATTGGATCTGGAAAAGTTTTTGACTTAAAAAAGCGTTATCGCGGTTTTTTTCTAAAAGAAGGCGTGTCTGCTCTCTTTTAACCGTGTTAAGGTTGTTGTAAAGATCGTCTAGTGAATCAAATTGTTGGACTAAGGTGGTGGCTGTTTTGGGTCCGATTCCGCGTACTCCGGGAATGTTGTCAGAGGCGTCTCCCACTAAAGCATAGTAAAAGGGAAGTTTTGTGAGTGGGAACCCATAGGCTTTTTCAAGCGCTTCTACGTCCAAAATCTTGTCTTTGAAAGGGTCGTAAAGTTTTACATTTTCGGTGACAAGCTGCCCAAGGTCTTTGTCGGATGAGATGATGACAACAGGGTGGCCTGTTGTTGACAGTTCTCGCGCCAATGATGCGAGCAAGTCATCCGCTTCAATCCCTGTGACTGCGTATTGTTTGAGTCCAATAAGATCTGCAAATTCTTTAATAAGCTCTTTTTGTTGGAAAAGGTCGGAAGGGACTGCTTGACGCGTTGCTTTGTAGGCTTCAAAAAGTTCATGGCGGACCGTTTTCCCGGGGCTATCCCATACCACGGCCATGTATTCAGGGGAGAATTTGTCTATTGCTCGTTTTATCATTCGGCAAAATCCATACACGGCCTGCACGGGAGTGCCATCGGGGGCAGTTAAGGTGCCAAGAGCATAATAGGCTCTATATAAAAAGGATGAACCGTCTATGAGATAGATAATTTTTTTGCTCATGGTGGGCCTTGTGGAAACATGTCTAAAGAGTATTTTTTATCATAATAATTTACAGTCATTTGACATTCTGTAAAAAAAGGTTACAGTTACTTATAACTGCAGCATGCCCTATATCTTAACGTAGAATATGGTTTTGTGAAAAGTGGTTAAAATGGATGGAGGATCCTTTCTAAAATGAATAATGAATGGTGTTATATTAAAACTTAGTTTTAATCCTAGCTAGACTTTTTGTAGCTTTTGCGATGAAATAGATTGACTTCGCCAAAACAAGAGGTACTTTTAGGTAGAAGAAATCTGGGGATTAGTTTTAATGAAGCATGGTATGATAGTGCCCGCAAAAAGTGGGAGATATGTTTGATGTGTCTTTTTTGACAAGAACCGGAGGAAATCTCTATGGATATTCGTTCTAATTTTAAAATAGCATTGTCGCTTTTGTTTTTGCTTAGCGGGCATGCAGTGATGGCTATAGACCCAGTAAACAACACTTCAAAACCTGGTGAAGAACTTTTGGTCGCTGTTGCGAAATTTCTTGAAACAGGTTTAAGCACCAAGTTTCCAGAGGTAACTGAGCAAACTGTTACAGCTGCGTTAAAAACAAGTGGCTTGATAGTTGCAGAAGTACCTGCAGTACCTGAAGTCAAAGTTGGCGATGTTGTAACAAGCGCTGGCTCAGCTTTAGTTCCTGCACATGCAGATCTTTCTGTTCTTACAAATATTGGCGACTTAAATGTTTCCAAGATGATAACAGATCGCGACCTAGCAAATGTGGTCCTTGCGCGGGCAATTGTTACTTTTAAGGAAGCGCTTAAAGCTTCGCCTCGTTTTAGCTGGAAGCTTTATAGCGATGCACAAAACGCTATAAATCAGCTTAGTGAAATGAAAAATCTTGCGAAAAAATCACTTAAGGATTTGGCTGGAGCAGTCGACAATATTACAGTAGCTGAGAATTTGCAAAATAGTCAGCAGTTGCTTGTAGATGCAATTAATCAAGAAGCCTTTAAAGTTGAGAAAGCTATTAATGACCAAATAAAGAGATTAGGTGGTGGATTTAAACTCTTTGCTCGCGCTAAAATTTATGATACTCATGCATTTGTTGCAAATCGTAAGGGGTGGTTTGTAGGCGGCGCTGTAGCGACCGTTGTAACTGCAGGTGTTCTTGCGTATGTTATGCGTAATCGGCTTGCAAACGTTTCGTTTAGTAAATTGCCTTTGATTAACGTTCTCTTTGGACGTAAATCGGTATTAAAGCCTGTTGTTATTCAACCTAGGCTTACTGTTTAATTAAGTATTAAATTCTGGACTTGCTTTTTGTAAAGCAGATTTAGTTTAAAAGTAAAATTAGGGGATGTGAAGATTGTTTTTCGTATCCCCTAATTTAATAATCGGAGGAAATTTTTATGGATATTCGTTTTAATTTTAAAATTATATTGTCGCTACTGTTTTTACTTAGTGGAAGTGCGGCTGTAGCTATGGTGGGGCCCGAAGAAGCTGAAAAAACAGTGGGGGAAGAGCTTTTAGAGTCAGTTGATACGTTTATTGAAGTGTTAGATATTGACTTAGAAATGAAAATTATAGATGAAAATGGTGCAATAACTTCTGAAAGTCTTAGTGCGGTTTTGAACACGCAAAAGTTTATAACTTTGCATAAAGATGCAACTGAACGAAAAGGTGAGGTTGAAGAAAGAGTTAATTTTTGTTTTTTAGGCTTGGGCGATGCACTGACAGCTAGACAAAATGCAAGAAAGGATTTAACAGCTAAAATTAATGCGTTTAAAAATGCGATAAAACTTTCATCCCGTTTTAGTGTTGAAAACTGCGCGCTTTGCAGTAATGCGCAGGAAGCGATTTTTAAGCTTGAAGACGTAAAAAGGAAATTGGTTAAATCTCTTAGGGATTTGGCCAAAAAAGTTAAAGTTGTTGAAGTGGAGGACAATGCTGAATTGAAGGCTAAGAAGTATGCTTTTGTAAGGGGCATCAAGCACGAGGCTGCTGGAATTGCGACTATAGTAGCTCTGCAAGTAGCGCGATTGAACCGTTTTACAAAATTTACACCGTCATTGTGCGCTACGGTTTATAATACGGGTGTATTTGTTAATCGTAATAAATGGTGGTTTGTAGGCGGCGCTGCAGCGACCGTTGTAACTGCAGGTGTTCTTGCGTATGTTATGCGTAACAGACTTGCAAACATCTCATTTAGTAAATTGCCTTTGATTAACGTTTTCTTTGGACGTAAATCAGTAGTCGCTCCTTTTTCAGTAGTAAAGCCTGTTGTTAATCAACCTAGGCTTACTGTTTAATTAACTATTAACCTAGATTCGTCTTTCCTGTTTTTATTAGTTTCTAGAAGCTGATTGATGACGTGTAAGAAGTATTAAATAAAACCTGGGTTGTGAGGAGTGGCCCTTTCCAACCCGGGTTTATAAATTTAAAAATAAGTTCTAATAATAAATAGGCGGAAGAATTTCTTATGAAAATGCGTAGTTTAAAAATCATAGTAGTGGTGCTTGGGCTGTGTGCAGCTCGCTCAGTCTTCGCGGTGAATGAACTACAAGCCTTGAAGATGTCTGTTACAGCTTATGGAAAGGCTTTAACAGACATGGCGTATGTGCTTGAGGAAATATTAATTGAAAACAAGACCCCTATGACGCCATCTAAGGGTGGTATTGAAATGGTTTTGGGGACCCAAGGAGTTATAACGCCGGGCTTGCATGGTGCAGATGCGACCGTTAACCTGAGTCTGATGTGGGCTCTAGATCCGTTGGATGATACTAAAAACTTGAGCTTTAATGTTGTTTCTGACAGCGCAAATGTGAAACGTCTAGATCTTATTGAAAAGATTAGAGCGTTTAATAATGCAGCTACTGTATGGTCGCGTTTTGTTAATGGGACGGTTTCTGCTGAAGCGCAAGTTGTTATTTGTGATCTTGAGCGTATGAAAACACTTACGGTCGATAGGTTTACACAAATTGCTAATGCCGTAATTTCTATTGATCTGGGTGATGAAAACGCTGATTTAGAAAATTACGCTCTCCTTAATGCCAATAAGCACGACCTTGGACGGGCCATTGTTAACATAGCGAAGGGTGTAAGGACTGATATCAATACACAGGTAAATTTATTGCGGCCTTCTGCTCAACCGTTTTCATTTATGATTAATGAGGGTTGTGCTTTTGTGCAAAATAATTATTTGTGGTTCATTGGTGGGGGTGCTACGGCTATTGTTCTTACGGGTGCTCTTGCGTATGTAATGCGGGATCGGCTCTCCTTTAGAAAACTGCCTTTGTTGGGGCGGTTTTTTAGAAAAGCGCCAGCAGTTGCCGTGAATAGACTGGTGTATGTTAGTCCTGCTGGGGCCGTATAAAGCTTTAGACGGTAAATAATTTGATGAATATTAAGAAAGGAATTTATTATGAGTATACGTTTTAATAGAGCGCTATTGCTTTCATGCTTAGTGCTAATGTCAGGTAGTTTTGTTAGTGCAGCTAATAAGGATGCGGGCGATAATCTTTTAGACTCGGTTACGTTTCTTGAGAGGGCCAGTAAGGATTATAGCGATAATCTTAAGAACTGCTTTAAAGATGGAAATGAAGCAGCATCTAAAACTACTGTAAATAATGTTGTTAAACAGGTTTTTTGGATTGGTAAAAAAACTAAAAAGGTTTTTGTTGATTTTGGCAAGTTGCAAATTAATTTGGTTCGTCCCGGAAGAGTTAGGGGAAAAACTCAGATGCTTTCTGATAAAATAAAAAATTTTAAGTTGGGATTGACCTTTCTCAGCGGTGATGGACTTCTTGTTCCTGCTATCCCAGGCCGCGTGGCAGAAATTAAGACGGCATTAAGGTCAAGCTGGAGCTTTAAATTGCGTTATGATGCATGGGAAGCGGCGCGGCGTCTTGAAGCGATGAAAGAAAAAGCACATAGTGAATTAGTAAACGGCTTAATTTCTGCTATTCGAAGAGTACAAGGAGTTAATGCAGATGATGTTGAGCTTTTAGTTGGCAAGCTAATAGATCAAGTTGCCCATTTTGAGACCGTTTTAAATGATCAGATTAGGGAACTTCGTGGTGCAGCATCGTGGAGTGTTGCTAAAACCTATAGTGCAGGAGTGATGGCTCGTAGAAACCTCTGGTGGACCTTAGGTGGGGCAGCAGTATTAACGGGCTTAGGGATTGGTGCTTATCTGCTAGTGCGCAGATGGAGAAAACTCCCGCTGAGTTTTGTTTCTCTTCCTACAAGTGGTGGTGGAAATTCTCTGACGTTGAATTCGCCTTTAACGGTTCCTGTGGGGCTGCCTAAGTTAACGGTTTAAATAGAATTTAAGAGCTAGTGGTTTTAGGGTAAAACCGGTTTAACCAGTAGTTTTAAAAGGCTCTAAAGATAACGAGGTGCGAGGAAATTTCTTCGCACCTCGTTATCTTTATACTGTGTGGGGTGGTGGGTTTGCTACCAAGCCTCTACTTCTGGCCAGGTGTGGCGGACCCAAAAAAGTCTGTTATTAGATATGCTTATGTCTTCTTCTGATGATAAATCCAATTCATTATAGTTCTTAAATTTGATGTTTTTGTCGGAGTATTTTCGTTTTTTTCCGTCGAGCATTGTGAAGATTATACCTGGTTCTTTGAGTGGACTGTTATTTTTGTCTTTAAGTTTTTTGCCGTTAACTTTCTTTGTTATCTCGTCAAAGTGAAAAGAGTTGATTTTTGTTATATCTTGCAAGATTTTGAGTCCTCGAATGGCTTTATCTATGAATGGATTGGTTGTTTGTTTTTCGAGATATTCTTTGGTCAATTTTACTACATCATCATCAATCGAAAAGCAGAGGGGACATACACTATCGGATTGATCAAAGGTAAAACTAAGCAAGGTGTTTACTTTTGTTACAACATCAGCGAGAAGTTTCTCTTGAGCGAGAGGGTCTTTTTTAGTGGAAAGTTCATTAATGGCTTCTTGGATTTCTAACCAATCACAGCGGGTCTCTTTTCTGTAGGGAAGTTGATTTGGACTTAATTTTGTTACGTCTGTGTTGCAGGGAACTTCTGGTGGATTTGGATTGTATTGGTCAGGTTGTTTTGTAAGAATTATTTTTTGTTCCAAGGATGAAAATTTTTTGCGGTAATATTTGCCATCTTCTGTTCGTAAAATTTTTTTTGCTACACTGCACCAGACTCTGTTTTTATCACGTTTGATACTTGCAATTGCGAAATTTATGCCTACGCACTTTCCAAGTTCTGTTTTGTAGAAAGAATTTGACAATACTTTTATTAAACGTGCGGTTAATTCTTCTATGGTTTTAACAAAAGGGGTTTCAGTTCTTTCTGTTGAAAGATACCCATTTAACGCAATAATTATACTGCATGCAGCTTCAATGTCTTGGCATAATCCTTCGCTGTAAGTAATTTTTTGGGGGTTATTGCAGTAAGATTCTACTTGTATTACAGCATACCGCAATGTGTTAAGTATAAGTTCTTCCTTTTCATGATCATCTATTCCCCATACCACACAGTTTTGAGATAGTCGTGCAACGTGTGCTGGAGAGAGGCGGGTGATTAATCTGAAGAGGGCCAAAATAAAATGTTTGGCGTTGTTTAGATCTTTAAGAGCGGTTTTTTCTTTAACTAAATCTTCTAATTCTTTTTTTTCTTTGTCCAGCTGGTCGCAGAGGTCAAACATTGTTTTTGCCTCTTTAAATTTTATTAGATTTGGGTCCTTCACTTTGTCTAGCTTTTCTTTTACTAATGTGTTAATGGCGTCAAAAAGAAGTTTCAGTTTTTCTGGGGTTTGAGGTGCTTTTTTTATCTCATCCGCCCGGGTTTTGATTTCATCGAAATACTTGAAGAAATTTGCAAGAGGGAATTTTAGATTTATGTTTTTTATTGCAGAATCTTTTGTGTTTTTTATGGTTGCAATAGTTTCAGTCAGCTTTTTAATTAGGTCTCCTGAGGGATCCCCTTTTTGGAATTTGAGCTTTAATTCTTCCTTTTTTTTGTGTAATTCTTCTGTTGCTCTTATGAGGTTTTCAAGGTATGTATTTTTGTTAAAATGTTCTTTGGCACTCATGTTTCCAGTTTTATAAGCTTCAACTTGGCGAGGATTGATAAACCAGTTTGCATTCAAATCTTTTGGCATAGTATCGTAAAGTGTTTTGGCTGCAGCTTTGGCGTTTGCAAAAATTTCTCCGGGGTAGTCTTTAATCTGTTTTGTGTAAACACTTTCACGAAGCCAATTTCTTAGCGTTTTGAGAGTTTCTTTAGGGTTTTCATTTGCGGAGACTTCTGGTTCTATTTCGCCTAACGCTATCTTTTCTTTTAGCGAAATCTTAGCTTCGGCGATTGCTTTGAGCGATATCGCTAAAGCATCAATGGGGTCGCTTGCCTTTGCGTGCACTCCACACAGCAGAAGTGTCATTGTTAGAAAAATGTGATACATAGTCTCTCCCTTATTAAAAAACATCCTACTCGGGAGCTAATCTAGCATAGTCAGAGGGAAAGTGCAATCATCCTTTTGTGTTACAGGTTGACATTCTTGGGGCTTTATGTAACCTGATAAAGAATATTTTTATTCAACGTTTTTTTCTTTTCAGTGCTTTTGCTTATGCATTGTGGTAGTAAGGAATAAGAAAAAAGGGGGGTGTCGGTTAGGTTTTAAATGGAAGAGGGAAATTCGATTCGCCGTCTATTGCTACGTGGAAAGTAGGACTTGGAGGCGATCCGATTTTATCAAGGTTACATTGTGACTGAAGAGTGAAGTCGAACAAGGTTATGCCGAAGCACTTAGTGTGAAGGCGAATGGAGGTACAAATGGTGGTTGGTAAAAAACGCTGGAGTCGGCGTGTCGTCAAGTTAATAATTTTATCATTTTTGTTCGTTGCTGTTTTTGGGATAGCGACTTTTGTAGCGGTGTCTCAAGGATTAAATCCTTTTGTAACGTCACAAAAGTCACAAAAGTCCGTAAAGTTGCTAGAGATGGATAATGCTCCCAAAATGGGTATTGTTCCAGAAGCCATCGTTAATCCTGTTCTTGGAAATACGGAGCCTATGGTAAAGATGGAAAATCCGTTTTCTAACTATAATTTCCCTAAGCAAGAAGTTTATGATCCTCAATTGCAGCAGGCTAAATCTGATTTATGCGTAAGTCAGATTCCTTTTAAAGGGGCTCTCTCTGAGCAGTCTGGAGAGGATTGGGATGTAAAACCTATAAGTGCGGAGTTATTGGCCGTGCGTAGAGCAGAAGAAGATGCAAAGCGAGTAAAAGAAACGGGCAGTGGAGAGGGTCTAGCAACTGGCGGGGATCGTTTGAGTGGCTATGAGGGGTCATCGGGTGGTTCTTATAATTGGCCTCAGGGTGGTGGTTATTCCTCTGGACGAGGGAATGGAGGAAATGGAGGGAATGGAGGGAGTGGATATTATGGTGGTCCATCATCTCGTGGTTCTGGTTCATCTTTTTATCCTAATTCTTCAGATTCATCCCGTGGCAATGGCAGTGGTTCAATTGTCGAAAAATCTAATGGAAATGGGGAGAGTTTTAATCCATCGACATCGTCCTATTATCCAGGTGCTACTATAAGTGATTTGGATAATTTTAATAAAGCGTTATTTTTGAAATCATTAGAAGATAGAGCGGCGAAGAAAGAGGTGTTGGGAAATGGAGGGAATGGAGGGAATGGAGGGAATGGAGGGAAAGGGCAGGTGTCTGAGCAAGATGTTACGCAAGATCCTACTGTTATTCCTGATCCTAATGTAAATTCAGATCCTCTTATTCCGGGTTTTAATCCTAATAATTTTAATCCTAATGTTCCTAATAATAACGTTTTTTTCAATCAAGGTGGTCAGCCTGCTGTTGATCCTAATCAGGGCTTGCAGCAAGGGCAATCGCCGGTTAATCCTGTTCAAGCGCAGCAGTCGAATAATATTTATACTATGATGAATGCTCTTTTAAATCGTAATAATCCACAAGCGCCACCTCCAGGATTAAATCCTGCAGGACCAAATCCTGTGGGTGGACCCGCTCCACAACAGCCGGGCATTTTGGGTTCGTTAAGGGCGAAGATTGATAACATACTAAATATGGCTAGAAGAAATCCTTGGCCTACGGCAGGTATTGCTCTGGGTGCTACCGCAACTTCTCTGTTAGCAGGCTGGTTGCTTTATCGTAATTTGACAAATCAACAGCCGCAAAATCAGACTCAAGATCCATCGGTAGGGCAGCCTTCAGTGACTAATCCAACGACTAATCCATCGCCTAATTCTGTGCCGGGTAGTTCAACGGGTTGGGGTTCTACTCTTTATAATCTTGCAACAAATCTTTTGGGAAGATTTAGATCGAATCCTGTGCAGAGTGGTTCTTTAAATTCCCCTACAGTAAATCCAACTATTCCAACACCAAATTCAACGTCTAATTTTGCTCCGGGATCAAATCCTGTTCCTACGCCAACTCCACCCCCTATGCCGAACCCAGTGTCAAATTCGGTTCCAACTCAACCAGGATTAAATTTTATTCCTACGCCAACTCCATCCCCTATGCCGAACCCAATGTCAAATTCGGCTCCAACTCAACCAGGGTTAAATACGTCTAATGCAAATAATGCAAATCAATCGCCATCTTTTTTGCAGAATGCATTTAGTAGTACCGTGAATGGGGTTAAGAATCTGGCTAGTTCGGTATGGAACTGGATTCCAGGGTGGGGTGGTTAGTTGAAAAAAGTTTGAAATATCACCTTTTGTTTCATTTTGATATAATTGTAGTGAGTATAATTTAAAGGTTAGCATGCAAAGAATGATGTTCGCCAGAAACTGGGGCGTATCGGTTAGCTAATGTTTGCCTTGGGAAAAAAGCTCTATCGTG
The DNA here is from genome assembly GCA_964426225.1 of uncultured Candidatus Babeliaceae bacterium. Lineage (GTDB taxonomy): Bacteria > Babelota > Babeliae > Babelales > Babelaceae > UBA12395. The sequence continues at coordinate 22,147 of CAYRPI010000001.1, forward strand.
TTATGGCGCAGAAGCAGGAATTTTTCTTGCTAGCAGGTATGTGAGATTTCTTAGAAATGATTTTATACTGTTTTAAATGGGTCAATTTTTAAAGTTTAGGAAAATATATTATGAAAAAATTTATTATATTATTGTGTGCATTAGCTTGCAGTTCGGGTGCTCTTTTTGCGATGCGGGGGGCTGCGAATGAGTGTGGTTTTAACAAAGCATTAGGAAAATGGCGGCAGAATATTAAAAAAGCTGTCCCGACTCAAAAAGATGCGCCAGAAAAATTTAGAGAAAAGGGTGAGGCCTTAATTGAAGCCTTTAATGCGACTAAGGATTTAATTGATCTTCTTAACGATAAGACCAAGGCTTTTGATGATGAGTTTAAGGAAAATTCTTATGATAGCATGTGTAAGATTTTAATTCGGACGTATAAAAGTACTTTTGAATGGTTGTTGTCTCAGGGCCCGTATAAGCAAAAAAATAGCTTGATGCTTTCAAAGTTTAAAACGTTAGTCGACAGTTTTGTGTTGGAGGCAGATAACGTAAAAGACGAAAATGGTAGTGTTGACCCCTTACGTAGTCTCTCAATTAAAAGGGTTATGCCGCAGATTAATTGTTATAAAGTTCCCGGCGCTTTTACGAATTTGCCTCAGTATCAACCAACCTTACAAGATGCGATAATTGATGTCCTTGCTTTTTATGCGGATGAAAATCTTGAAGATCTTGCGCACCAAACAATTACTGAATATTTTTTTGAAGACTATATAATACCGAATGCGAAGTTGCTGGCGGTATCGAAAGATATGCATAAATTTGACGCTAAAATAGCGCGTTTTTATACGACTTTTTTAACGGCGGCCATAGGAAAATTGTCTTTAAATAAAGCTGATATGGATATTATTCGCAAGGTGCTTGTGGCTTTTAGTAAGGCGCTTGATCAGGTGTCAACACAAAGCTTTGTAGTTGCGCTTGATAATGATGCCTTCTATATATCTATCGATTGTAAAATGATAGCTAAAAATATTGCTCCGGTTGAACTTACAGAAGATTTTGTTGAAGAGGAATTGGCTAAGGCTATGAGTCTTCAGTCTAGTGTTAATCCTCCTGTTCAAGAAGAGCCGTTGATTGAAGAAAAAGAGGGTGCTTCATTCGAGCCTGAAGAAGCGATTGTTTTTAACGAAAATGATTATCCAGAAGTCGATGAGCAGCCTGTTGCTTCTCAAGAACAGGGTTTAATTCAGGAAGAGGTTTTGTCAGAGTCTGAAGGTGGTGAATCTGAAGGTGGTGAATCTGAAGTAGAGATTGTTTTTGATAATTCAGATGAAGTTGTGCCACAGCCGATTAATGCGCACGAAGAAGATGCTTTTGATCAACAGATTAATAATGGTCTGCCTCAAGGTGGCGCTCTTCTCGTAAGAATGCAGACATTCTTAGCTAACAATTGGAAGTGGGTGGTGCCTGTAAGTGTCGTGGGCTCTATTGCATTAGCAGTTACAGCACGTTATATGTTGAAGCGTTTCTTTGGGGTTCGCATGCCTATTATCTCTTACCCACCAATTTGTGGACCGAGAGTGATTGCAAAGCAGCCTATACAAGTAGTTGCAGCTGCAGCTTAAAAAGCTTCTTCGTTTCCCAGGATTAAATCTTGTGATTTGAATTTTAAACAAGTGAGGGCGATTTTTGGAATCAAACCAAAAATCGCCCTCACTTGTTTTTTCTATTTAATTTTGCTCAAAATCGACATTTCTTTACGATGCATTGCCGCGTATTGAGCATCTGTTTTATGGTCATAGCCTATAAGATGGCAGATGCCATGCACCAATAGTACTTTGAGCCGCTCATCCACGGTGGTCCCCAGTTCTGTGGCGTCTTTTAAAACGCGTGGAGCCGAGATTATTATATCGCCCAAAATTCGTTCTTCTTCCGTTAGAAATGAGCCTTTTTGCGCACTTGGATGTTCTCCTGGAACTAAGGTAAAGAAGGGGAAAGAGAGAATGTCTGTAGCCTTATCTTTATCTCTGTATCGCGCGTTGTAGCGACGAATGGTCTCGTTTGTAGTTATCCAGATGTTTACCTGAAAATCTTCAAATTTCACTAATTTAAGTATTTGAACTGCCCATTGCGCAACGCACGATACGTTAATAGGGATTGTACGTTGCGTGTTGCGTACGGTAATTAAATTAGACAGATGGTTGCTCGCCATATGCCCTCATTTTCTTCTAAGAAGGATGTTCCTGCGCTAGCTGTTGCATAAGTAATGTTGTGAGCGCTGGTTACTCCCTTGAGCGTATTTTCTTGTGTTTTCAAGAATTCAATGACGTCTGCCGATGCCACAATAACACAGTTTGCTAGCTCCGTTTTGAGAGAGACATTTTTGTCGCTCTTAAGTTTGCGCATCTGCCCGACAATTGCCAATAAGTGGCCGACATTGGTTACGCTTTGAGGGAAATTGGCGTGCTGTTGCAAAGCGTCAAAGCGAGTTATATGCAACGAAGCTGTGCCTTCACGCGCTCTAAATAATTGTTGGTAGAGAGATTCTGTAACAAATGGAATGAACGGTGAAAATAATTGCAGCAGGCGGAGCGTTGTCTGATACAAAGTCCATCGTGTAGCTTCCACAGCATGCGGATCAAAAGATTCGGTATGAAAGAAGTGGAATTTTATAAGTTCCAGATAGTTGTCGCAAAAGTCACTCCAAAAGAACTGCTCCAGCACTCCAAGTGCAAGGCTGAATTCATTCTGTTCAAAATAGGCTTTGTACTGCTCAAAAACCATGGACATACGGTGTAAGATCCACTCGTTGATAGCTCCCAAGCCACCATTTGGTTTCTTGTTTGATAGTTGTGTCGTGTGCTCTTCGGTTAATCTGCAGGCATTCCAGAGCTTGGTGACTAGTTTTCCGCCAATTTTAAGGGTGTTTTCGGAGAAGGCAACATCTTGACCTAGTGTTCCAGATCCAGCCCAGTACCGGATTACGTCCGCAGGGTAGGTGCTCAGAAGCTTTTTCGGCTCTAAAGGACTATTTCCTTT
>CAYRPI010000001.1:25174-26624 GCA_964426225.1 uncultured Candidatus Babeliaceae bacterium
ACTGTTGGGGCTTAAGACATGCCCCGAAATAACAATGCTGATCCACGGCGCCTTTTTGTGGTGCAGATAACTCTTTATCATGGTGTAAAAGGCCCAGGTGCGAATGATATCATGTGCTTGAGGCCGCATGCTCATGGGTAAAAAGTGCGTATGCTCATTGTTCACTGGATTATCAAAGAGTGGTGTGGTAGTCCCTTCATAGAGTGCTTGACAGATATAGGGCGATAGGGAGGAGGTATTCCAGGTGTCCATAACATCGGTGTCCGGGATTAATTCGATTCCTGCGGGTAGATGGCCGGGGAATGCAACTTCACGAGGATCAAGCGGTAGATCTTTTTCTTCAGGGACGAACATTTTTCCGGTGCGTTTATCAAACCAGACGGGGAAAGGGATGCCTGCAAACCGTTGGCGTGAAATACACCAGTCCCACTGTAAATTTTCTACCCAATCTATAAAGCGAGCTTTCATAAAATTAGGTGACCAGTTGATCTGATCAGCCATCTTTAATAGCTCTTTTTTGAACGGTAATACTCGGACAAACCATTGTGGAAGCATAAGAAATTCGACCTCTTTTTTGGATCGCTCATACACGCTAACGGCATGTTTAATAGTACTCTGTTTTAGTATTAGAGATTGAGCTTTTAGAAGTTCTAAAATTACCAGTCGTGCTTCAGGAACCTTTTTGCCTGCAAGTGCACCGGTGACGTCCAGCATCCGTCCATCCAACCCTATTGATTGCCGATAGGGAAGAGAATGTTTTTTAAACCATTCAATGTCCGTTTTGTCGCCAAAGGTGCAGCACATGACGAGTCCGGATCCTTTCTCAATGGTTACTTTGTCATCTGCAAGAATGGGAACGGCATGGCCGTAGAGAGGGACTGTTGCATTTTTGCCGCGCAGATGTTTATAGCGAGGGTCGTTGGGATGGTAAAAAAGGGCTACACAGGAATAGAGTAGCTCGGGGCGCGTAGTGCTAATTACGAGTGATTCACCATTTTCTTGGCACTTAAACTCGATATCTGAAAAAAGAGTCTCTTTTTCGACATCCTCAAGATCTGCCTGTGATACGGAGGTTCTAAAAACAGGGCAGTAGATTGCTGGTTCTTCTTTGCGATAAACTAAATCATCTTTTAGAAGCTTTAAAAAAGAACTTTGCGAAACCTTTTGAACAAAATCACTGCCGGTGGAATAGCTCTTTTCCCAGTCTACCGAAAGACCGAGGCGGGTATACAAGGCTTTAAATTCGGTTTCAACCGCAATTACTTCTTCTCTACAGATCTGCACAAACTCGGAGCGGCTCATCTGATAGGGAGAGATCTCTCGTTTTAGCTCAACAAATCGTTCGGTTGGGAGACCATTATCATCAAATCCCATAGGGTAGAAGATAGCAAAGCCACTTAGACGTTTGTAACGCACGATGATATCGGTCTGTGTGTATGAACAGACGTGG
>CAYRPI010000001.1:26634-36622 GCA_964426225.1 uncultured Candidatus Babeliaceae bacterium
TGGCCGATATGGAGTTTCCCCGAAACGGTAGGGGGTGGGGTGTCGACGCTAAAGAGGGGGCCTAGGTTTTTTGGGGTTTCAAATATTTTATCATGCTCCCAGAGCTCACGAACTTGCATTTCTGCTTGTTTGTAGTCAAAATGTTTTTCCATAACTCAAGATCTCTCTAGCGAAGATTTGCAGTATCTTTTATCCTAATTTTTAGTTTATCGACAAGACAGGGTTGGGTCAAAATAAAAAAAACTATTTTTCGTTCTTTTTATTTTATAAAAACCACTCTATGCTGGTATTCCGATTCCAAAAAGTTTAATGTTTCCGAGGGTTTTCTTATGAATTTACAACAATCGGGTGGGCAGTTGCCAGCCCATCTTCCGCGGCCACAACTTGATGCGAACGCACGAGTTATTCTTGAAAGAAGGTACCTGCGCCGCGATGAAAGTGGCACGGTATGCGAACAGCCAGAAGATCTCTTTTGGCGTGTGGCATGGCATGTTGCTCAAGCGGACTTACTTTATGATAAGCATTTAGACGTGCAAACGCAGGCTGAAGAATTTTATTGCGCTATGGCAGAGCTTAAATTCTTGCCTAATTCACCTTGTTTGCGTGGTGCTGGTCGTGCGATACAGCAACTTTTTGGTTGCTATGTTCTTCCTATAGATGATTCGCTCGACAGTATTTTTGACACCCTTAAGCATATGGCTTTAATTCATAAAGCGGGTGGAGGAACGGGCTTCAGTTTCTCTAGATTGCGTCCGAATAATGCTCCTATTAAAACGACTGGTGGCGTTAGCAAAGGACCGCTCTCTTTTATGCGTATCTTTGATGCAGCAGCTAGTGAGGTAACTCAGGGGGGTGTTCGGTTGGGTGCTAATATGGGCATTCTCAAGGTTAATCATCCCGATATTGAAGCATTTATAACCTGCAAGGTGGATAATTCTGCTTTGACCCATTTCAACCTATCGGTGGCGATTGATGATGCCTTTATGTCTGCACTTGAAAAAGATGAAGAATATGCTTTGATCAATCCGCAGGATGGATCTGTTGCAGGGATGAGGCGTGCGCGCGATATCTTTGAAAAAATGGTTAGGAACGCTTGGCAGAATGGGGATCCGGGTATTATTTTTATGGATCGCATAAATAGTAGCGAAAGCAATATGACTCCGGCTTTAGGTCAGATTGAATCAACTAACCCCTGTGGAGAGCAACCGTTATTTCCTTATGAGTCCTGTGTGTTGGGTTCAGTTAATCTTGCAAAGTTTACTTCAGAAAAGGGAATTGAGTGGGACGCTATAGCCAAAACGGTTTATACGGCTATTCATTTCTTGGATAATACTATCGATATAAATTATTATGTGATCGATAAAATCAAGGAAATGACGCTAGGAATGCGTCGTGTTGGAATGGGGGTTATGGGATTTGCGGATATGCTTATCACATTGGGAATTCCTTATGACAGCCAACAAGCGGTAGTTTTGGCAGAACAGGTAATGGATTTTGTTAATGTTACCGCTCGTAAAGCTTCTGAAGAGCTAGCTGAAAAGCGTGGTGCTTTTCCATTCTTCAAGCAGAGCCTCTATTACCAACGTGGAGAAAAGCCGATTCGCAATGTAGCGCGTACAACTATAGCTCCAACGGGCACTATAAGTACAATTGCCTCATGTTCTTCTGGAATAGAACCTATTTTTGCGTTGGTGCATCGGCGTAAATCCTTGTGGACTAGCAGTGGAGCTGGTGCCGATTTATTGGTAGTGTATAAACCGTTTGAAGAAGCGGCTAAAAAAGCGGGTATTTTCTCTGAAAAGCTTATGGATAAGGTTGCAGAGCTTGGGGGTGTTCAAAATATTCCTGAAGTGCCTGAAAAAATGAGACGAGTTTTTGTAACTTCGCATTCGATTGCTCCAGAATGGCATATACGTATACAGGCAGCATTCCAGCGGCATGTTAATAACGCGGTTTCAAAGACTATAAACTTTCCACATAGTGCAACTATTGAGGATGTGCGTAACTCTTATATCCTCGCCTACAATATGGGCTGCAAAGGCATCACTATCTATCGCGATGGAAGCCGTCCTGAGCAGGTGCTTACGGTGGGAAGTAAAAAATCGGGCAAAAAAGAGGATTTAGTAGGTGCTATTATGGATCCTTCTCATCCTGTAAATCGCTGTCCTGAATGTATGTCAGAAGGTGAGATGGGTGAGGGATGCTTTAAATGTCATTCATGTGGTCATAGTGAGTGTTCTATCTAGAATTGTGAGGCTCTTGATGCCACGGTTGTCATGCGGATGTGTCCAGATTTATACAGGTAATGGAAAAGGCAAAACGACGGCTGCTATGGGCGCAGCCGTGCGTGCGTCTGGTAAGGGTTTTTCGGTTGCGTTTATTCAATTTTTAAAGCCAGGAACTGATGCTCTATTATTTGCACCCTTGCACACGGTTTTTTATCGTGCTTTTGGAAAAAGTCATGAAGAAGCAGGGTGGTATGCGCGGCGGTGTGAGGGAGAAAAGCCTCCTGTAGAAATTGTTGAGGGATGGCAATTTGCGCGGGCCCTTATTTTGGAAATGGATTTAAATTCCACAGACTCCTATGACATAGTTATTCTGGATGAATTGAATGTGGCGCTTTTGTTTGATTTTATTGGGGTTGATTCTGTTATTGAGGCGTTGCGTCAGCGTCCGGCTAGTCGTGAGATTATTATTACAGGGAGAGGCGCTCCGCAAGCGCTTATTGACGCAGCCGATGTTGTGACAGAAATGCGAGAGATAAAACATGTGTATTCGTGTGGAATTGCTGCACGTGATGGGATTGAATTTTAGAGAAAGAAAAAAGATGAAAGATTCTACAAAAGCAGTCTGTCTTACCAGTATTCTTGTAGGTGCACGATTATTGCCGCATGCCGTAAATTTTACACCGGTTGGTGCATTGGCTCTTCTAGCGGGAAGTTGTTTTGCAAATCCTGTGGCGGCGATTTTTACAACGTTGTTTGCATTAGGGCTTAGTGATTGCTTTTTGGGCTTTCATTCAACCATCTTGTTTGTGTATGGATCTGTCCTACTATCGGTTTTTCTGGGAAGAGGCCTTGCTAGAAAAATAGAGAGAAAGTTTTCAGTACTCCCAGTTTTGGGTGCGTCTTTATTTAGTTCGATAGGTTTTTTTTTACTAACCAATTTTGGGGTGTGGCTCTGTTCCGGTCTTTATGAGCATAGCTTCTCTGGTTTTGGACGAGCTTACTTGTGCGCGATCCCTTTTTATCGTGGAATTGGATCTAATCAGATTGGGGTCTTTCTTGGTGCAACGGTGTTGGGAGATCTTTTCTATACCTTTGTGCTATTTGGCTTGTATTATGGGGTGTTTTTGCGTAGAGCTATGTTTCAATTCTTTTGCCCCCGCGCTCCCTCGATACGTTTTCTTCGCGCGTTTTGGAGACTAATTGACCAGGATTGACATTTTTCTTACACTAAGATGGTTCAAGACGCAAAAAAGGGTTTAATACCGGTCGGTATTAAACCCTGATACAAGGGGCCGAAAAATGATTTCATTGCAGAATGTAGATTCGATTATAAGAACATCGTTGATGTTTTTTGCGTATATTTTTTCTATAACGCTTGCGGGGTCTCTTCAGTCCCTCGTAACGCGTTGGATGGGGGATGATACAGCAGATAAAGCAGGTTTTTCAGAGTTTAATCCCTTTATTCATATTGGGCTGTTTGATCTCATTTTCTTTATCTTAACCGAGTTTATGATTGGTACTCCTATACCCATAGAATTACGCTCGTTAAAGACATCGTGGCGGCCGCTACGAATTTTCTTGGCCTTTGGGTCGCGGTGTATGGTATATGTCTCTTTGGCTGTGCTTTCCCTGGTTGCCATGGGGTTGCTCTGCAGGTTTGGGATTCCTGTTGGTGATATGGAATCGATTGTGAATTCTATATCACGTTTGAGAACGGAATCGTCGTCGCATGTCTATGTGTTAAGTATATTTTTTGTGCTGATGACCTTTGTGAATACTGTTTTGGCCGCGTTTAGTGCGATTCGCGATTCGGTTTATTGTTTTGTGCTTTATAAGTTTGAAAAAGATGCCAGTTTTATAGAATATGCTAATCCAATAATGGTATTTGGTGTGTTGCTGCTTCTGATTTTCTTTGGTCAGTCTATTATCAATCTCTTTGCCCATCTGGTTGACCTTATTGCAGCATCAATTACAAAAATATGTGGGATTAAATTATGAAGAGTATAGGTCCTGCTACACCAGAACAGGTTGAGCAGCTTTTGGCTGGTGTGGAGCGCGTTTTGCCTGCGGGGGAACTTGAAAAGGCTCTTCTATCCAGTAAAAAACTTTCTGTTAAATTTGGAATGGATCCTACGGCGCCTGATATTCATCTAGGGCATGCGGTTGTTCTCTCAAAATTAAAGCTATTTCAAGATCTTGGGCATAATGTTATAGTCTTGATCGGTGATTTTACTGCGCGGATTGGTGATCCTACAGGCCGTTCAAAAACTCGTCCGGCTCTTTCTGAAGATGCTATAAAGCAGAATGCACAGACCTACTTTGAACAGGTGGGTCGTATCTTGGATCCTGCCAAGATAACGGTTCGTTATAATTCAGAATGGCTTGATTCTTTAACGAGTCGGGACTGGATTAGGCTCTGCGCACAAGTGACCTTGGCTCGTATTATTGAGCGCGATGATTTTGCTAAGCGTATGGCTACAAATCAGCCCATTGGATTTCATGAGCTTCTTTATCCGCTCGTACAGGGGTATGATTCTGTGGTACTGAAAGCTGATGTTGAGTTAGGGGGGTCTGATCAGACGTTTAACCTTATGATGGGGCGTCATTTGCAGGAGCAAGTGGGGCAGCAGCCACAAATAGTTTTTACAATGCCGCTTCTTGAAGGACTTGATGGTGTTGCAAAGATGTCAAAATCTTTAGGAAATTACATTGGGCTAACTGAAGCACCAGATCAGGTGTTTGGTAAAATAATGTCAATTTCTGATGTTTTGATGATTCGGTATTATCGTCTTTTATTAAATAGGACTGATGCTCAAATTTTAGCTATGCAGAATGATATTTCTTCGGGATCTCAACATCCCATGGAACTCAAAAAAAACTTAGCCTTTGAGATTCTGAATCGTTTTTGGGGTATCGACGCTGCGACTGAGGGGCTTAAATCTTTTGAGAATCTGTTTCAAAAGAAAGATCTTTCTCATGCTCAAGAATTTGTGGTTCCACAGGGGACTGCATCTGAGATGTGGATAACGGATCTTTTAAAGCTTTTGAATGCAGTTGAAAGTACGTCTGAGGCTCGTCGTCTTATCACCAGTGGAGCGGTTTCTATCAATGGGGACAAGGTGGTGGATTTCAAGGCACAGATTGTGCTTAAAGATGCTATGCAGGTTAAGGTTGGGAAGCATAGATTCTTTCGGCTGGTAGTGCGGGATTTGTATAGTTATAGTGAAGAATAAAGATGAGTATGGATAAGGGAAAAAAGACGATAAAAGATAGTGTTGTGTCGACGCAGGAATATATCGAGACGCTTGTATTACTTAAAAAACAGGTCCAAGAGGCGCAAATAAAAGCTGTGTTGGTTGCTAATAGGGAGCTTATAGCCCTCTATTGGGATATCGGAAGGATTATTGTTGAGAGGCAAGAACAAAGCAAGTGGGGTGCCAGGGTTATAGAGCTACTTGTAAAGGATCTTCAGGCAGAGTTCCCTGGTCTGGAGGGATTTTCTAGGGCCAATATATTTTATATGAGAGCTTTTTATCTTGCTTATGCAATTGTCCAACAGCCTGTTGGACAATTTAGGGAGCTTCCCATTGCTATGATTCCGTGGGGACATAACGTTATCCTTATAACGAAACTTAAAAACAATACTGAGCGCTTTTGGTATGCAGAAAAATGCATAGAATATGGTTGGAGTAGAACTGTACTTGGAATGCAAATAGAATCAGGACTGTATGCCAGAACTGGTAAGGCTGTAACAAATTTTGCAAGAACACTTCCTGCTCCGCATTCTGATATGGCGCAACAGGTTCTTAAAGATCCGTATGTCTTTGACTTTTTAACTTTGCGTGATAATTATCTTGAGCGTGACCTTGAGCAAGGGTTGATAGATAATGTCCAAAAACTTTTGCTTGAGTTGGGTAAAGGATTTTCATTTGTTGCACGCCAATATCACCTTCAAGTTGGTAGTCAGAATTTTTACATAGATCTGCTATTCTACCATTATAAACTACGATGTTTTGTCGTGGTGGAACTTAAGTCAGGTGTTTTTGACCCGCGGGATGCAGGCCAGTTAAACTTTTATTTGTCGGCGATTGATAGTGTGCTCAAAAGTGCTGAGGATAAACCGACTATCGGTTTGCTGTTGTGCAAATCAAAAGACAACGTGGTAGCAGAATATGCGCTCCGGGATATGAATAAACCCATGGGTATAGCAGGATATGAGGATTCGTTGGTTGCGAAATTGCCAAAGGATCTCCAAAGCAGCCTACCAACTATAGAAGAAATTGAGGTGGAATTGGAGAAAAACGAGGCATTACAGATAGCTGAGAAAGAAAAAAAAGAAACTAATTAACCCATTGTGGCTATTGATTTCCCTATACTTCCCCCTGCTATTATTACTAACCTAAATGTAGAAAGATAGGTTTTTTTGTTGCGTGCATGAGAGGTCTTTATGAACATTCGTTTAATAGTCACTCTGTTGATATCTCTGTTTTTAGGAGTTAAAGGAGATCCTTTAGAACAACTTTCTCGTGCGTTAAAGTCGATTGTGGGTGTTCCAGAGACGTGGGCGGAGCAAAAGAGCCGTTTTGAGAGGGAAATTGCTGATCAAAAGGGACTGTTTCAGAGGCAGAATGATAAGTTGGCGAAAAAATTACCTAAGAATAAGGCGTATAATTCACCAGAAATGCAGCAATTTTTGAAAGAATCGCAGATTTTGGCCGAAAAACAGGCTCAAGAGAGACAGAAGTTGGATGTGAGGCATGAAAAAGAAAAACAGGCACGCCTCAACCGTGAGTGGGAAGAGCAGCAGAAACAATTGAAGCAGGAGGCAGAAGCGCTGGAAAAGTTGCTTCAAGCTCAGTGGGAAGAGCAACAGAAAAAACTGCAAAAACAGTGGGAAGAAGAGCAAAAAAGGTTGCAACAGGAAGCGGAAGAGCAAGAAAAACTGTATCAACAATTTTTGCAACAGCAACAGCCGTCTAAACAACCTCAGCAGTCGTGGTCACAAAAAACCCAACAGCAAGAACTATCCCAAGAGGCCTCTCGGGATTATTTAGAAAAGAAAATTCATGAATTGATTAATGTTGAGCGTACAAAAAAGGGTTTTAAAGCGTCTGATACAAGTGGGAATCTTAACGAGGTTGCTTGGGACGAGAAATTGAAAGAATTAGCACGAAGGCATAGCGAGGATATGGCGACAACTGGGATATTTAATCACGTATTGCATGGGCTTAATTTCTGGGGACGATACCAACAAGCTGGGCTTCCGAAATCAGGAGCTGAAAATATTGCCTACCAAATGTCCGGTGGGATGGGAACATGGTTTAATACGCAAGCTCTTGATATCCTTGCAGATAAAATAGTCCAAGGGTGGATGAATAGTCCTGGACATAGGAAAAATATTTTAACTTCGTGGTTGACAAAGGAAGGAATTGGCATTGCATTTAAAATTGGTCCTAACGACTACAATGAGGTCTATGCAACTGAGGATTTTCGTTAGTCTGTGTTGAATTTAAAATTTAACGAAATGTCTTCAAATTTAATGTGATTTTTGTTTTTGGTGCTCCTTTGAGTAATGGTGAAAAGGTTTGTGCGGTAGGTAAGGTCTTCAAAGCTTTTGATATTGCGATTTTTTAATACTTGAGCATCTCTTTGCGCCTTCAGTTCTCTGACATATAGGTGCAGAGTTGTTTTTAATTGCTTAAGAATGAAATGTGGAAATGCTATATTTTTTTTCTCAAAACGAAAAAAAAGATTGTTTAAAAAATCTTCACAAATTGAGATGATAAATTCTCTGTTTTTTACTTCTTTAAAATCTTCTGTATGTAATAAATCATTTTTCTTTTGGTCAGAGATAGTGAAGGGCTCTAAGGTGTTCTTTTGTGTAAACAAAAAGCATGATTTTTAGCACAGGCTTCTATAAAGTGTCGAGTATTAATGTCTTGTTTTGTTTCAGTTTCTTTTTGTTTTACAAGTAACAGTTCTTGCAGTAGATTTTGTTGTTTTGTTTTGGACCACTTTTGTATTTCATTAAGAGGTGTTCGGTTTTGGCAGTCTATCTCACTAATATTGGCCCCATGCAAAAGAAGTAACTTTATAATTTTTGCAGTTTTTTTATCCTGGTTATATTGGTTGTAACAGCAATGAAGTGGCGTAGAACATATATCATTCTTTATATTAACATCAGCACCATAAAAAATGAGTAGCTTTGCGATTTCTAAATGCTCAAAATAACAGGCTTTGTGAAGGGGTGTTGCGCCAATATTGTTAGGCTTATTAACATCAGCACCATAAAAAATGAGTAGCTTTGCAATTTCTAAATTTCCATAATTACCACAGGCTATTGTAAGAGGTGTTTCGCCGGCATTGTTGCGCTTATTAACATCAATAAATTTGTTATCTTTAAAAAATTGTTTAACCTTTTTTACATCGCCTTCTCCTATAAGATCATGCAACAGTCCCCCGTGCAGCAATCCTTCTGATGTGATGGTGATGGTGAGAAGTAATAAGTACTGTATAGTTCGCTTGTAAGATATTTTTTTAAATTGATTCATATAGATTCCTCTGAAGCAATTGTAATAACCAACTTTCCATAAATGGATCGAGTTGCAGTAATTTGACCTGGAACAACATTTAACCAGGGCTTCCTCTTTATTTATATCTCGGTTTATTGTTGAAATATTCCTTCCAGTTGTTTCTGCTATTTGCCTTATGCTGGAATGTTGTCTTAGGCAATTGCCAATTTCTCTTCGTTTTTTTATGGACTTTAATATCTTTTTTTGTATGTGTTTGATTGGACTCTAGCACTATACATCCAGGGGTGTTGCACCCTATTTTTTTTCCCCAGCATTTTTGAGCAAAGGCGAAAAGTTTAATGCGATCTTTTGCATCGTAGTTTTTTAATAGTTGAGTGTTATGTAAAATTCTTAATTGTTCGACATACGGGTGTACGTTTATTTCTGGTTGAACAAAAATAAAAGGTGGGGGATTTGAGGGCGTCTTTTTCTCAAAACGAAAAAAAAGATTGTCCAAAAAAAATTCACAAATTGAGAAGATGAGTTTTTTGTTTTCTACTCCTTTAAAATCTTTTGTATGTAATAAAACATTTTTCTTTTGGTCAGAGATAGTGAAGGGTTCTAAGGTGTTGTTTTGTGTAAATAAAAAAGCATGATTTTTGGCACAGGCTTCTATAAAGTGTCGAGTATTAATGTCTTGTTTTGTTTCAGTTTCTTTTTGTTTTACAAGTAACAGTTCTAGCAGTAGATTTTGTTGTTCTGTTTTGGACCACTTTTGTATTTTATTAAGAGGTATTCGGTTTTCGCAGTCTATCTCACTAATATTGGCTCCATGCAAAAGAAGTAACTTTATAATTTTTGCAGGTTCTTTACACTGGTTATATTGGTTTTTACAGCTATAATAAAGTGGTGTGTTGTGCGAAAAGCTCTTTATATTAACATTGACGCCATGAGAAAGAAGTAGCTCTGCAATTTCTAAATTTCCATAATAACAGGCTTCGTGAAGAGGTGTTATGCCGGCACTGTTGGGCTTATTAATATCAGCACCATAAAAAATGAGTAGCTTTGCAATTTCTAAATTTCCATAACAACCACAGGCCATTATAAGAGGTGTTTGGCTATTGTTGTTAGGCTTATTAACATCAATAAATTTGTCTTTGTTATCTTTAAAAAATTGTTTAACCTTTTTTACATCGCCTTCTTCTATAAGATCATGCAACAGTCCCCCGTGCAGCAATCCTTCTGATG
>CAYRPI010000001.1:36632-41815 GCA_964426225.1 uncultured Candidatus Babeliaceae bacterium
TATTTTTTTAAATTGATTCATATAGATTCCTCTTTTTATATGCAAAAGTGTTTTTGTTTTAGTGTTGATCAAGATAATAATTTACTGATAAAAGCATGGTGCAGGTCTTATTTTTTTCAACCCAACTGTTTCCCTAAGGCATTGTTGTAATTGTGTCTGAATTTTTTCTGGTGTCAACACAAGATGAAAAGTTTTGCTTATTGCCGGCGTGACTATAGGTGCGCTTGAATGCGCATGCTTCTATTTATATGATGGTTTTTTGGTATCTAAGGTTAATTGCGCAGTTCCCCTATTGATCATTTTTAAAGGCTTATTATGAGTTTAGTCCAATTTTTTATTCCCATTTATTGACAATCTTATTTCTGGTTTACTACGATCATTTCGATCGTGCTTCGACACCATAAATACGTGACTAATATACACCTCATATCAAAAGGATACCCTTATGAAAAAGGCGTTTTTTGTTTTAGCGGTTGCTACTTTATCCATGGGTGCTTCAACCGCCTATGATCCGACTGTATTTGCTCCAGATCTGATTTCTGGAGGGGACGTGACTTTAGAGCGAGCTAAGGTAACTGAAGAAGAATTTGAACTGGCTCTGTTTGATTTTCAGGAAAACAATACCGCAACAACATTTACGGTTCTTATGACGGCAGCTTTTTCTTTTTCAGATTCCTTGGAGCCTCACGAGGTTGTTAAAAAAATTATAAAGCCTCTGGCTCCTTTTGTTGCCAAGAGTTCGAATTTTATGCATATCTGGACGCAAAAGGTTTTGTTTCAGAAATTCTCCTCAAAAGCGGGACTTGCAGTAGCTCTTTTGTTGAAAGCGGATCTGTTTAAAGATGCAGTAGAGGTTTTAGATGGTATTGTTCGGACTCCTGCTACCCAAGAGTGGCTTACTAATCGAATTATTACAGTTGCACTGGCTACTATGGTAATGGTAATCCTTTTTGATCCAGATTGGGCTTATGATACTATTCGGCTTTTGGCTAGAAGTGAGTATAAACTGATAGAAAAAACAGGTTCATGGGGATCAACTCTCCATCTGCTAACGGACCTTGCTCGAGGTCCTTATGAAGATGAAGATCTGCCCGATTTTTTAATTAAGCCAATTTACTATTTTGCTCGCGAATTAGTTCGATATGTAGATGCACATTGTGTGAAACTTTTTGAAGAACGTGATGGATTTGATCGGACCGCTAGGGAATATGCGCTTGTATGGAAAGATTTTTGTCAGGACAAGAAACCTAATTCCGCCTATCTGCTAGGTAGCATAGAGCGCCTATTGAAATAAAGTTGTTTTGTTTTTTATTATTAGTTCCAACATGAGCATACGGCCTTACAAGTTGGCTTATTTGTGAGAAAGGGCGTTTTGTGGTAGTGTGATGAATATAAGTATCATTTTAGCGGCGCGGAGATTAATTTATGCTTTTTATTCCTCTTTTGCTTAAGGCGCTGTTGCTTGGCTTTGCAATGGCAGTTCCTATTGGTCCTGTGGGTTTGGTCTGTATTCGTACTACCCTTTCACACGGCATGCTTGGGGGATTAATGACAGGATTAGGTGCGGCATCTGCGGATGCGGTTTATGCGCTGGGAACTTCATTTGGATTTGCTGCAGTCTCTGGATTCTTGTGGGGGTATAAGGCAGCGTTTGCCCTATTGGGTGGATTGTTTTTAATCTATTTGGGCTTTAGCTTTTTAAGGCGGCCACCGTTAATGGAAGGGCCGAGTGAGGTTCGAACTAGTTCTTATCTTGCCATGTACTTTTCGACCTTTGGGCTTACATTTGCAAATCCCATGACCCTTTTTACCTTTGTTGGAATTCTTTCGGTTTTAAAGGTTTTTAGCGGCGGTATTGTTTCGCGTCTGGCTGTTGTAGGTGGCGTTTTCATAGGGGCTTTATTGTGGTGGGTGCTTCTAGCTATGGTGGTTTATTCCTTTAAAGGTAAGATGTCTGTTCGGTTTATTCTAGCGGCTAATGCCATTGCAGGGGTTTTAGTAGTTGGATTTGGCGCTTATGTTGTTGCTCGGTCTGTATTAATTTTTTTAATGCATACCAAACCACTTTTTTTCATGCGTTTTGTTCGAGTGTATTAAGTTCTAATTGTGCGCATATAAACTTTAGGGGTTGCTCTTTTGTAAAAGAGCAACCCCTAAAGTTTATATGGTGTATTAAGCTAGTTATTTTTTATTTAGAGCTGTATCTTCTTCCTTGGTTTGGTAACAGGAGTGGAAAAGAAATAGGGGTTGATCGTTGTTTGGTCTAAATGCGCATACCCCTGCCCCGTAATGCATCCCTTTATCGTTGGTTATGCCCTTTATATATGATGTAATTTTGGTATCCATATTATCATTGTTATTATTTAGATTCTTGTTAAGATTCTGGTTGGGCAGAAGTTTTTCGCTCAAAGCGATCTCTTTGAATTTATCAAAATGTTGCTTTGCTTTTAAGCCCGTGAACATGAATCCAGGGAAATAGAGGATATGATCACCTTCTTTAAGGTATTCAGATTTGATCCCATATTTGCTGAATAGATTTTTTGGACATTCATTTGGATTAAATGTGAGTAAACGCCCGTGTTTAAACAGCCATGATTTACTTAAAATTGAGCGGACAACCTTATGGAACATATCCTTTTTAGTGGTAGGTATTGTTTTGAAATTCCCAAACGGAATGGTAGTTTGTTGGTCTTGTTTTGATTTTTTGATAACTATGACTGCGTGGCCGTGTGTGTCGGAGGACCAGGAGCGGAATAGAATTAAATATTCTTCCGTATCTATTTGAGTGGTGGTGTTGTATTCGAGCATTTTTTGAAGGTCTTGTTTGGTATAGCTTTGAAAACCATCGTTTTCTGGTGTCTCTTCAGGTTCGTTTTCATTGAGCTTACAGAGTGGTTTTTCTTTGGGCTCATCAAGTTCGGAAAGCGATTTTTCTTCAGAGGAGAAATCTTTTTTTAGAATGGGATTCTGTTTTTTAAGGGAGGATTTTTTAGAGACACTCAGGAAGCTCTTTAAGTTTTTTTCTTGGACTTCTTTCATCCTCTTGCATAGAAAAGAGTGGAGCGTGTTGTAAAATGGAGAAAAGATAATGTTGTTTTGCATGATAAGATTAATAGGATTGTCCTTTTTAAGATCTACCCAGAGAATTTGTCTAGAAATAAGAAAAGAGAATACATCCGTTAAACAATCGCAATTTAATTCCTTAAATATTTGAACCCGACCATGTTCTTTTTCAAAATGCTTGATTAAGGTAGGGAGGTGGTCATATTGTCCGATATTTTTCTCTTGCAAAAAATCGCATTGTTTTTTGGAAGGAGGTTGTAAACAGTTTATAAATTTTGTCGCGAAATTTTCTAAGTCTTTCAGTGCCGACAGGGTCACGTTATAGTCGCAATCGTTTTTGAGTAGAGATTTGAATGACTGAAGAAACTTTGTATAGGGTTCTATTAGCTCTATTAATGAATTTACTTCAAAGTCTGACGTTTTTTTTGCTTTTTCCAAAATGGCAGTTAGGGCGCAGTTGAACTCATCAAGTAAGCGTAGGGTGCTTTTGTTGGTGAGAAAATTTTCGCCTGTTTTTTCTGCCCATTTGTTAATTTTTTCTAATTTTTTGATATTTTCATCAAGTTTTTTGTATTTTGCGAGGATTTTTGAGTCCCCCTCTGTTGTAACTCCCTTTTGGTTCTTGATTTGCTGAGAGAAGGGCTCGAAGGCTTGAACTATATTTGAGATTGATCGGTATTGGGCGTCTGGGTAGGATAATGTTATCATTTTGACTATTTTATGTGATTTATTGCTTATTGGATCTATCTGTGTGTATATTAAGGGGACTTCTTTTATCAGGTCTTTAATTAGACTGGTTGATTGCTTACGTAAATCAAGAAAAAGACTGATCAGGGAATAGTTGAATTGAGTTTTCTTTTCGCACTGTTTATCAAACTTATTTAATAGATCAAGGGTCTTGTTAGAAGGTTGGACTTTCCAAATAAAACAATCACTTAAAACTTTTATGGTATTGAATCGATCTCCGAATAGTATGGGATTATCGAGATTAGATTTGACCGCGGCTTGTTCAGCAACGGTTAGAAATGTTATTTTGAGTCGATTAATAATAAGATTAGCAAGGTCTGGGAGAAACTTAGCTTCAACATCTTCTAATAGTGTTGCATAGGAAATTTTATTTTGGGGGGTCTCTATCTTCTTTTCTGATAAAGGTGGCAGCTCCTTTTTCTCAGAGATTTCCATGGACTTTAGGTTGTAGAAACTGGTTAAGATCATGGTGGATAGTAATAATATTTTTTTCATAAATAATCCTAATTTTTTTATTTTTTATAAGTGCCTGTTTTTGAAACTCCGAAAGACACGTTTTTTGCAGCCTTTATTCAGAATATATTGTTATAGTATATAGCAATATATTTTTTTTACAAGTGTAAATGTTTTATTTTAAGTGGGCTGTTTTTTGATCTAAAAATTATTTTATAAAAAATTAACGCTTTAGCCATTTTAATAAGCCTGATATATTCTAGTGGTAGAGTAAGCAAAAAACATTAATTATATGGAGGAGAGAGAGGGATTCGAACCCTCGATTCCGTTTAACACGGAATAACGGTTTTCGAGACCGCCGCTTTCGACCACTCAGCCATCTCTCCACACAGGTACGGGTAATTTTTTATTCTTGCAGAAGCAAAAATTTGATAGTAATAAGGATAAAGAGTCTAAGTAGCAATTGCAAGTCGAATTTTAACAAAGAACTGGTTGACGGCTCTTTGAAGTTTGTTACTATAAAGTTGGAGAGTTTCTTTGATAAGGCCGGGGTGGCGAAATTGGTAGACGCACGGGACTCAAAATCCCGCGGTGGTGACACTGTGTCGGTTCGAGTCCGACCCCCGGCACCATTAAAATGATTTATATAAGTGTTTCCCAGGGCGAAAAATTTTTCGCCCTGAGTGGGAATGTGTTAGCTTAAAGACGCAGGGGTTTCCGTTGGTGTGTTAGGAGTCTGTACGGTTTCGGAGGCAAAGAAATTTAAACAGGCATCTATGCTGTTGCGTAATATTTCTCGTTCTGCAAGGCTTATTATGCGCTCTGAGTGTTGCTGAAATATATAGGCAGCCTGGGAAATTGCATCTTTTAGAAGATCTTTAGGAACTGATTTGCGGCCGGATTTTATTAGATCGTTTACG
>CAYRPI010000001.1:41825-54045 GCA_964426225.1 uncultured Candidatus Babeliaceae bacterium
TAGTTTTGTAATATCTTCCTCTGGATCTGCTAATCCAATGGTTTTTAACACAACGTTTATAAATGGTAGTCGTTGTTTTTCTAGACTGATGTAGTTGCTAGGGGCTTTTAGGGCTGCGGCTTGAAGGAGGAGCTCTTGGTCTGAATTAGAGCTGCTTGAAAAGTCTGCGTAGAGCGTGGGTATGAGCAAGATAGGTAGAATGAGAGCGATCTTTAGAGGAAAGAACATAGAATTTCCTTTTGGTAAAATAGTAAAAAGTTAATTGTATTAACCTTAGTTATACTCAACAATAAATGCATTTACTGCTCTGTCTTGTCCTGAGCCAAATCTGTCAAATGTAAAGACGTCTGCATAGGTGGTGGTAATATCCCCCATTACCGTCCACTCGTTCCATATACCTGAACCTCCTACCGGTAGCTTACTGTTGGCTACTACAACGGGAACGTTTGTGAAGGCGTTATAATATATTCTCCATGCTCCGTTAGGTCTGTCGGGTACCCGTACAACACCGGTTATATCGGTGGTTCCTGCTACAAGATTTCCTAAAACGTCAATATTTACCATGCTTACGCGTACCGGTTTTGTAGAGGGTCCGACAACGGGTGCTACAGAACCTGCAGGATGCAGCGCTTTGACATAGGTTCCATCGTTTAGATTAGTAAAAAAAATACACTCCGTCTGATTAGCGTTCCCTATACGAATGACATTCTGGTCGCTTGCGGTTCCTTGAACATCATATCCTATACAGATGTTGTTTGATTCGTTGGTATAAGTCAAACCTGCATTGACACCAATTAAGGTGTTATTTGACCCTGAGGTAAGTGCAGAGCCTGCATTATAGCCTATTGCCGTATTATTAGTGCCTCCTGTTAGAGATTTAAGAGCATCTGTGCCAATGCCTGTATTACCTGTGGATCCAGCTCCTGCAGGGCCTGAGCCTAAACCCATATAAAAAGAGGAGTTGTTTTTTTGGGAGATATAGCGTGTGCTATTAAGGGTGATCTGATTTGAAGAAGCTAAAGTTATTTTTCCAGTTTGTTGCACCTCAAAGCGTGAAATGGGAGGAGTGTTGACACCACCTGTTCCAATTACAAAGGTACCGCTATTATTTGCTGCATTGGATCCGACCGTCATTTGGACGGTTCCATACGCAGGGTTCAGGACATAATTAGAGGGGATAGATGGAATTTCGCAATAATTGAAGCCAAAGTTTAGACGATCTGCGTTGGTTGAACCAAATGGAGCGGCAGCAGCATTGGTATAGTAGGTTCCTAAGTAGTAAGGTTGTGAATAGGTAGGAAAGGGGTTGGGCGAAGTTCCGTAAAAGAGAGTTGTTTGATAGGTCTGAATTCTATCTTTTGTGAAGATCGTATTTCCCGTAAAATTTGCGGCTCCATCAAGAGTTAAATTGTCAACTGGAATTGAGCCTAATTTGCCGTCAACTGATACGCTTACAAATTCTGAATCAAGGATAATATTTGTGTCTCGGATACTGCCAATACAGGCAGTACCACCAGCTCCTGTAATTCCGGCGCATCCGATGCAGATGTTGTTTGATTCGGATGAGGTATAGGCGGAACCTGCATTTTTGCCGATAATGATATTATTGTTGCCTGAGGTTAGTGCACTGCCTGCATTAGAGCCTAATACGGTATTATCGCTGCCTGTAAAACTTGCGTTTGAGAGTGCACTTGTGCCGCAACCCGTATTACTTGAACCGGTTGAACTTGCTAAGGCATTATGTCCGAATGCAGAGTTGTTGGCGCCGGTAGTGACTGCTGAAAGGGCATTAAATCCAATGGCGGTATTTGCCAACCCTGTAGTACAGGCATCAAGAGCTTGAGATCCTACTGCCGTTAATTCATGTGCGGTTGTTGTAGAGAGGAGAGCATGATATCCTGCAGCGGTGTTATCTGTTCCACTTGTATTCACTAGTAAAGCAGAGTCTCCAATGCCTGTGTTTTGACTGCCTGAGGTTATCGCATTTCCTGCTAAGGGCCCTGCGAATAAATTACCTGTTCCGCCTGATGTGTGGATAAATTTATTACTATTTTTATTAATAAGGGTGGTTGCCGCTAGATACAGGTTCGCGTTCAGCCCGAATTCACCCATACCGGAAACAACGCTCAGCCGAGCAGTATTTGAAATAGTTATGCGGTCTGCTGAATTGGTAATAAGAGCGAGTGTTTTATTGTCTCGTGTACCAATAATGGCGGGAGATGCACCAGAGAATGTATTACCATTATTTTTATAGATACTATCTGTGGTTCCAAAAGTGGTCCACGACAGAAGTCCAGAGGGACCTGCGGTGGTTAAAATGTAGCCAGATGTTCCTGCATCGGAAGGAAGCGTGAGAAGGTAATTCCCCGTTAGAGAGCCTGGTGCTTGTATGGAAACTTGATTAGTTCCGTTAATAAGGGACTCTCGTAAGTGTAATTGTCCTTGGTTTGCATTTGTCCAGCCCATAAAGGAGGGAGAGTCTGCAGTCCCTAAAGGTTGATTGAAGGTAAATCCGCCAGCACTTGGGGTGAGCGTTGCTGTCCCTGCAGTATTTGGTGCTTTAAAGGTCCAACTGTCGCGCGTTGCACTTGTTTTTACAAAGCCGGTTGGGATGCCAGCTTCTTCCACTTCTATGCCTGCGTTGTGGGCGGATAGAGCGGCTCCTGTTTTATTGAGTGTGATGAGTTTATCTGCGATATCAGTGGTGCCTTTAAGTGTTGTTGTAGAGGTTGAATTGCCTAGGATGATAAGATTTGCGTTGGATGTTCCAAGGTTTAAGGTATCCGTTAGGCCACCTTCGGTTACATCAATCCCACCGTCTGCCATAAGGGGACCTGTAAAGGTGCTGGTGCCATCCACCAGAAGATTATTATCTCCTGGCTCTGTTAATCCTCCGACATGGAGCCCCCCGGTTGTTGTGCCTAGAAAAGCACTTTCGGGGGTGGTAAGTGGACCGGTGAATGTCGCCTCTCCTTCTACGGTAAGATTGTGCACAATGGTGGCATTGTTTCCAACGAATAGATTGTGCGCAATATTTAAATCAAAAAATGATACAGGGTTTGAGATGATTTCGGGTGCTGGATTAGGGGATCCTATAGAATCTGTCTGCCCACCCGGTTGTAAAGAGGGGCGTGGAGCACGTTCATTTAATGTGTTGGGATTGTCTGTTATGGTTAAAGCACCTGTGTTGACGAGCTCTGTGCAGGTAGTGAGTTTTTCTACAAGCGTTTGTACTTTATTGTCATCAGCGATTGCTTGATGCTGGTTTTCAAGGAGATAGACCAACTGTCCAAGGGCATGAATTATTAGTTTTTTAGGTGCGGTTTTGCGGCCCTTAGAGAGACGGTTACGTACGGTAGTTATTGCAGCAATGTTGTCGTTCTCTGTGGCCAGAGGGGCAATTGTTTCTATAAGTTCTGGTAAAGGGGATAATTCTGAACCTATAAAAAGATAGGTATCGTTGGAATTAGTTATTTCAGTTGCTAGGATTAAATCGTGTACATCCTGAGGAGTGACGGTGAGTTGTGCACAGCTGGTTCTTGTATTAAATCCTGTTAGGGATAGGAGTAGGGCGCATAATAAACGCCGGTTGTAATGATGCATAGTTTTTCCTTTTTTTAGTTAAGACCTATTATAAGAGCGTTAAAGGGGGCATTTACAAGAACAGGTTGAACCGCATGGTCAAAGGTGTAAACTGTAGTCCAATTTGAGGTTACCTCATTACATACGGCATTTTGGTTCCAGATAGCTACAGAGGGTAGTACTTCATTAACGGTTACAGAAGGGGCTGTTGAAAATGATTTGTAGTTGATTTGGAACGCTCCTTCAGTTCTACCCCATGAAGGATATTTAACAACACTTATGATATCCTCTGAATGAGAGCCTATAATAGGATTTCCTGCTCCATCAAAACCGGTGACCGCTACCCAACTTACGCGCATGGTTCCTGAAGGAATAATGGACCCTGCGGCATGTAGTTCTTGTGCTCCTCCACTAAATAGTATGCAGTCATTTTGATTTTGGTTTCCTATCCGTATTCTATTTGATTGCCCGACGGTGCCGGCAACATTTTCCCCAAGGAAGATGTTATAGCTTTCACTTCCTACGGTGCAGCCGTTTCCTGTGTGATATCCTATAAAACAGTTGCCTATGCCTGTTGAAATAGAACCGCCTGCCTCTGATCCTGCGGCTGTATTATCGGTTCCAGATGTTAAGCTTGGGAGGGCTTGATAGCCAATGCTTGTATTATTTATTCCACCAGCGCCTACTGACCCTGCGGCTAATCCGGCATAAAAGCTTGTACCTGCTTTCTGGGTTATATAGGGCGCATTATTTATAGTGATTTGGTTTGATGAGGCGAGATCTATAGTTCCATCTTCATATATTACAAAACGGGGGATAGGAGTAATTGCTGTAGGGGCTGTGGCCGCAACAAAAACACCACCGTTTCCGCTTACATTAGGCCCAACCGTTATCTGGGCTGTACCATAAGCAGGGTTTGGAAACTCAGGGGTTATGGTTGTGGGCCGTGTATCACGGTAGTTGAAAGCGAGGTTAAAGCGATCCGCAGTTGTAGGACCAAATTGTGGTGCGCTAGAGTTTGAATATAACCGACCTAAATAATGAATATTGGGAAGAGGGGGGAGTGGTAAAGCGCCTACGGTTGTTCCAAAGACTAAGGACGTGGCGTGTTGTTGGATTCTGTTTTTGCCAAAGGTAGTATCGCTGTTAAGAATTACATTTCCTGCAATTTCTAGGGGAGAGATGAAGTGGGTTCCAAGTTGGTGATTTGCGGTAACGCCAATCATTTTTGAGCCTGTTGGAAGAGAGGTTCCGTAGATATTGGCGCTATACGTACGGCTGATGGCTGGACCAGTTGGATCGCCCGTGCATCCTATACAGATAGTGTTGGTTTCGGTAGTAAGGGCGGAGCCTGCGTCTTTGCCGATAATAATAGTATTGCTGCCTGAGGTTAGTGAACTGCCCGCGCCAGAACCGAGTGCGGTATTATCGTTGCCTGTAAAACTTGCGTTTGAGAGTGCACTTTTGCCACAACCGGTATTATCTGAACCCAGCGAAAATTTTAAAGCCTCATGTCCGAGTGCGGTATTATTGGCGCCGGGTGGGACGTTTGATAGTGTATTAAATCCAACGGCTGTATTTTTTATACCGCTGTTGAAACAGTTTAAAAGAGCATTGGATCCTATTGCTGTTAATTCACTTATACTACCCGCTGTTGTGAGAGCTAAATTTCCGATGGCAGTATTATCTGATCCATTTGAGGCCTTTAAAGTTTCAGAGCCAGCTCCTACATTATGTGTACCTGTGGTGATTACATCCCCTGCTGAAAATCCTAAAAATAGGTTTCCTGTGCTGCCTGAGGTGTGGAGAAATTTGCCTCCGTTTTTATTTACAATCGTGGATGCAGCGAGGTTGAGGTTAGAGTTGAGTGTAAGGTCTGGAACTATGGTTACGGTGCCAGAGCTCCCTATTTCTATGCGATGGGCGATTGGGGTCCCTGTGATAATGTAAAAATCTTGATTATTAGTGGTTCCAACGCGTGCGGGAGAAGGGGCTGTAAAAAAATTACCGCCATTGATAAAATTACCTGCGGCTCCACCTGGGTCTATCCAGGACAAAAGACCGGAAGGGCCCGCTGTACTGAGAATTAGGTCTGAAAAGTCCCCCGCATTATTCGGGAGGGTTAAGGTATAGTCGCTTCCCAACGAGACAGGAGCTTGGAGTGTTACTTGATTGCTTGTATTAGTCTGTAAATTTAAGGTGCCATGGTTTGCGATAGTTAGTCCTGAAAAAGTTGGAGAATCCATGGTGCCAATGCTGCGGTCAACGGTAAAATCTGTGTTGCCGGGTGTGATGGTAAAAAGGGTGGTCGCGTTAGGAGCTTTAAAAATCCAACTGTTACGATTGGTGCTGGTCTCTAGGTATCCGCTGTCGGATATACCCGCTTCTTCTAGTTGGATTCCACAGTTTCCGCCTGAAGTGGCAGCGCCATCCTTATTTAGGGTTATGAGTTTGTCGTTTATGTCGGTTGTCCCTAAAATAGTGGTGGTTGAACCGGTGTTCCCTATAATTATGCTAGTTGCGTTAGAAGGACCGATAGTTAAGGTCGCGGGCGCATCCATCCCGCCATCCGCCAGAACGGGACCCGTAAAGGTGCTTAAACCGTCCACTAGCAGGTTGTTATCACCGGGCTCTGAAGTTCCGCCCCCATGCAAGCCCCCAGAGGTTGTTCCTAGAAATGAGCTTGCCGAGGTTACAGAGAGAGGGCCTGTGATGGTTGTGTTGCCGCCAACTGCAAGATTGTGTGCGATAGTGGCGTCATTTCCGACATATAGATTATGTACTATGGAAAGGTCTCCAGGAGTAAAAGATTCAGAACCGCTCTCGGGTCCGGGATTTGGGGATCCTAGGTTTTCTGTTATTCCACCTGGTTTTAAAGGTGGACGGGGAGCTCTATCGGTTATTAAGAGAGCGTCTTGTTGAATAAGTTCTTTACAGATATCTAGTTGAGTGACAATGGCTTTGAGCTCGTCATCATTTGGGATTGCCTGATGTCGATTATTAAGGAGGGTTTCCATCTCTTCAAGGGCACGAGCAACTAGTTTTTTTGGAGCGGTTTTTCGGTTTTTAAGGGTTATAATGGTATTGTAATTTTCCTCTAGAGCTAGGGGTGTAAGAGTATCTAAAAGGCTTTGTAGAGGGCTTAATTCTTTGCCTATAAAAAGGTATGCTTCGGTAGAGCGAGTTATGATTTCTGTTTCGTCGGATGGTATGTTCAGATAGTGTGGTGCATTATAAGTGCTTATAGGACCGGTTATTAGTAGAAGAAAAAGCGTAGATATAATCCGCTTTTTTGTAGGATTTATGTGTGTATAATGTTGCATATAAAAATACTCCCTATTAAATTCCTTTAAATATATTAGTTGATACCCATTATGATTATGCTCATGGGCATATCGGTTAGGGCTGCAAGGTAATTAAAGCTGTAGACGTCTACGGAGCTAGTTGTAACAGTCCCAACTTCAGTCCATGAATTTCCATCTGGGAAAACGAATGGTTCGGCTTTTATTACGGTGGCGGTTGCAAATGCATTTGCACTGCAGGGAACAAAAGTTATAAACCATCCTCCAGCCGGTCTTAAAGCCATTCGATTAACGCTTAGGATGTCGCTTGTTCCGGACCATGTATATCCACCAATTCCATCAGGTAAAATTTTTACGTAGCTTATGCGTGTTGCGCCTGGGTTTGTTAGGCCTGGGTTCCATTTTGAACCGGCCATGTTGATGGCTCTTGATGAGTCTGAAAAGAGGATGCAAGAGTTGTTGGTAGCGTTTCCAATACGGACCTTTCCATCTTCGTCACTTACTCCAAGGCAGCCTGAGCCAATTTCTATGTTGTTGTTGCTGCCAAAACCGAGTGCACTTCCTGCGGTTGCACCAATGAGGACGTTTGAGAAGCAAAATTGGTCTGTTAGATTCGAACCAGCTTGATATCCGACCGCAGTGTTATTGTAGGAGTTTGTTATATCTGCTGCGCCGAGGGCTTCGTAGCCAATTGCTGTGGTTCCATTTGCATTGCCAATATTCCCAGCGTAAGGTCCTGCGTAAAAGCTTCCTGTTCCATCTTGTCTGATATACGGTGCATTTGCACTTTGTATTGTATTTGAGGAGGATAAATTAATAGTTCCGTCTTCAAGAATTTCAAAACGTGAAATGGGGGGTATCCCAGGTATATTAGTTCCGATTACTATAGCTGCACCATTGGTACTGGTATGCCCGAGTGTTATCTGTGCAGTGCCTAATGCGGGATTAGGAATGAGGTAGGAAGAAGGGCCACCGGTGGGTGTGGTATCGCGATAATTGAATGAGAAATTGACTCTATCTAGATCGGTTACCCCAAAGTTCAAGGCATCTCCATTGGTGTAAAAAAAACCGAGGTAGTTAGGTATAGGACCTGTTAAAGAGGTGGGATATATATAAGATGTTCTATGGTATTGCGTTCTTATAAGGTTATTAAAGGTTGCATCTTCATTGATAGTTAGTGCGGTTGCGTTAACGGGAGCTATAAACTCAGTTCCTAACTGATTATTGGGATCTACTCCAACAGCTTTAGCAGGATCAAAGATGGTAGTCCCTGCAATATATGCAATACGCGTTACCCCAGAGTCTGTTGCAACACCTGCTAGTCCTATGCAAATGTTGTTATTTTCTGTGGTGTAGGCTGAACCTGCATCTTTACCAATAAGGATATTGTTGCTGCCAGACGTTAGTGTGATTCCTGCGCTAGAACCTAGTGCGGTATTGCTATTGCCAGTAAAGCTTGCATGTGAGAGTGCACTTTTGCCCAGGGCGGTATTGTCTGGACCGGTTGAGCTTGCTAAGGCATTATGCCCAAGCGCTGTGTTGTTGCTTGTAGTGGTTACTGTTGAAAGGGCATTAAAGCCAACGGCGGTATTTGCCGATCCTGTTGTGCAGGCATTCAGAGCGTGGGATCCGACTGCTGTTAATTCATTTCCAGAGGTGACTGCGGTTAGTGCATTAAATCCAACAGCGGTGTTATTGAGCCCAGATGTGCATGTTTTGAGGGCAGAATCTCCTAGTGCAGTATCATAACCCCAGGGTGCGCTTGCTCCCGCATCTGGGCCTAAAAAGAGGTTGGAGCTTAATCCATGAAGGAATATTTTCCCGTCTTTGTAGATAATTGTGGATGGGTTAAGGTCAAGATTTGCATTGAGTATAAGGTTGGGGATAATGGTTACCACGCCTAGTCCAGCTGTATTTGCAATGGTTATACGGGTAGTGCTTTCCGTTTTGATGTCGAGACTTTTATTGTCCAGAGTGCCTAGTGTGGCAGCGCCAATAAAACTGTTGCCACCATTTACAAAACCATCTACGGGTGATGCTACGTTAATAAAATTTAATACGCCAGATCCATCGGTTGAAAGAATTTGACCGGCAGTTCCTGCGTTGGGTGGGAACGTTAGGGTATAACTTGCAGATAGGGACGGTGCGTGCAGACTGGCTTGATAGGTGCTGGCAAGGTTCTGGAAATTTATCGGGCCATAATTAGTTAGCGTTACGTTTGCAAACGTAGGGGAGTCGGCCAGAGTGAGTCCTTGGTCAATCGTAATGCCGGTAGCGCCGGAGGTGAGGGTGATAGTTCCTACTGAGGTGCTAGGTGGCTTGAGAACCCAACTGGCGCGGTCTGGGCTTGTATAGATGTAGCCTGTTATGCTACTGTTCTCTTCAAGTTGGAACCCTGAGAGGTCTGCACTGCCAGCTGCACTGCCTTTATTAAGGGTAATGAGTTTCTCGGTAAAGGAAGTAGTTCCATTTAAAGTGGTGGTGGAGCTTGCGGAGCCGAGCATTATAAGATCTGCATTAGAAGTGCCTATATTTAGGGTGCTTGCGCTTGTTACATCTATTTCACTATTTGTGATAGCTGAGCCTGTGAGGGTGCTGGTTCCATCCACTAAAAGGTTGTCGGGACCTGGATCCGAGGGTCCACCCACATGTAGGCCGCCTTCTATAAAGGTGCTGGCATTTGTTACAGTTAGAGGACCGGCTATGGTTGTACTATTACCTATAGAAAGGCTGTTGGCAATGGTGGCATCATTGCCAACATAGAGGTTGTGGATCACATTTACATCGGTAGAATTAGAGGAGCCCGAAATACTTTCGGGGGCAGGATTTGGTGATCCCATAGATCCGGTTGTGCCTCCAGGTTGTAGAGGAGGGCGGGGAGCACGGTCAATTTTTAATGCATTGTGGATTATAAGGTCTTTGCATTCATCTAGTTGAGCAGCAAGCGTCCTGATTATTTCATCATCTTCGATTAGGTAATGGCGTGTGTTAAGGATAGTTTCTATTTCTGTAAGGGCGTTTATTACAAGGTTTTTGGGAGCAGTTTTGTAGCCTTTTTTAAGCCGAGATTGTAGGGTTTTAAGGGCGGTGGTGGAGTCGTCTGTCTGAGCTAGGGGTGCGATTTTGGTTATGGTTTCTTGTAAAGGGCTTAGCTCTGTTCCAGTAAAAAGATAAGGAGTTGTTGAGTTGGTTATTTCTGTTAATTCATCGAGTTGGATGGTTAGATGTTCTTGTGGATCGTATGCGGGGGATGGGATACTAATTAATAATAAGTTTAGGGTGCACAAAAGCCCCTTGTATAAGTGGTGCATATAAGACACTCCCTTTTAAAATGACCTCTTTTATACTCGTTGTTTACTACTAACATTCTGAAGTGGAAAAGTCTATACAGGGCGTGGGATTAAATTTTGTTTATTAAAAGGGCGAGGCGCCCTGGAAGATGAATTCCAGAACGCCCCGTTTTGTAGGTTCGTATTAAAGGTTAGGCTGATTTACCGATAAGGATGATTGAGAAGTCTTCATCAGTCAATACACCTGCGAGATACGATCTAACTACAGTTGAAGCAGCACCAGGAGCAGAGTTAAATGCTACGTTCGCCAGCGCGCCTGCAGAGTTGCCCGCCACGATAACCACAGGTTCTTCACCTGCTACTGCTGAATAGTTGTTTGTGTAGGAAACTGTATACACGCCTGAGAGGGCAACGTGAGCGCATGTAATACCTGTGCTCGAATAGAGTACGGTGCCACTTGAGTTGATGCGTGCATACTGAAGTAGTGGTGTTTGAGCAGTGGCCCCTAGTGGGACTGATGGTGCGTATCTGCTAGCTGCCACGCCAGATCCGGCTGCTCCAAGGGCGAGGTTGTCGTAGATACTTAGGTTGCCTGTTAGGGACCAATCCGTTGCAGTTGTGCCTAGCCTATTTCCGGAGGTAATTCCTACAAGATTGCCTGTTGCGCCAATGTTTATGGCATTGATGCCGGTTATGTAGGTACCACCAGTATGTGCGGCAGCTCCAATGCGGATACAGTTGCTTTCTGCACCTACTCCAGTGGCAATGTAGCCAATGGAAATATTATTAGATCCAGTGGTATAAGATCCTCCTGCACCATTACCAACAAAGACGTTTTGTTTTCCTGTTGTAAGTGCAGACCCCGCGGATGGTCCAATGGCAACGTTTTCTCCAGCATCGCCCACAGATACGGGGTTACAGATTGTAAGTGTATTTTGTCCTATTGCCGTGTTATAATTGCCAGTTGTGTTTCCTTGAAGTGCAGTAGAACCTATTGCTGTATTTGAATAGCCTGTTGTGCATGCCGAAAGTGCGCTTGACCCAATGGCGGTGTTATTGTTTCCTGTTGTACAACCGGTGAGAGCATTGTAACCCAATGCTGCATTGTCGGTTCCCGTGGTTAAAGCATCAAGAGGATTGTTCCCAACACCGGTATTGTTTGTTCCAGTTAGAGTAGTATTGCCTGCACTTGCTCCTGCA
Organism: uncultured Candidatus Babeliaceae bacterium; assembly: GCA_964426225.1. GTDB lineage: Bacteria > Babelota > Babeliae > Babelales > Babelaceae > UBA12395. Next base: position 53,200 of record CAYRPI010000001.1, read on the forward strand.
AAAAAATTGCTTGCTGAATAGGGTGTCATAAGAGTAAAGCTTGCAGTCAAGGGGCTTAAGGTAGTGGTATAGGCTTGTGCAGGAGCTAAGAATATCCATCCTTGTCGGTTGGCAGTAGTTTTGGCATACCCGGTAATAGTAGGAGTCCCTGTGACGCTCTCTTCGACCTCAATGCCAGCAGCATCACCCGATGCTGCACCACCACCTTTATTAAGTGTGATTAGTTTATCGGTCATAGAAATTTCACCCGCACTGGTGATGGCAATACGTGTTGTATTGTTTGTCTTGAGGTTTAATGCATATGCATCCGTTGTTCCCACGGTTAATGCTGCACCGGTATTATTATTAAGGGCAGTTGCGGATATAGTTCCTGCTGCAAAATTACCACTCGCGTCACGCGTAACAATATAACTGGCCGTATTGGCAGAGGAGACGGTTGCAAGTTTTGCATTAGTAATGGTTGTATTTGTAATATCAGCATCTACAATAAGCGAAGACGAAAGGATACCTGTAGTAACTGCATTGTGAACAACACCTGCGGTGCTGAATGCTGGGATGGCAATAGCACCACTGCCTGCTGTATTTGCAATGGTAATGCGGTCAGATCCTTCCGTCTGAATTCTTAATCCATAGGCATCTGTTGTCCCTAAGACTGCAGTTGCAGAAAAAGCATTTCCATTCTGGACAAATGTACTTGTTGTAACAGAAGGATCTGCCCAGGATAAATTACCTGAAGCATCTGTTTTTAAAAAATAGTTTGCAGAGCCAACAGCAGAGGGTAAAGTTAATGTATAATTTGCGGACATAGGGGAAGCAGCCCTAAGTTCAACATAATTGGTCGGGGCA
>CAYRPI010000002.1:0-26574 GCA_964426225.1 uncultured Candidatus Babeliaceae bacterium
TTTTTTCTGCTCATCGTTACCTGGCACCGTCTTAGTAATTATATTTTTAAGCTTCTCCACACTCTCTTTAAAGAATTTTACTTCACCGGTAGTATCATTTTTAGGGAGCAGCGATACATTATAATCAAGAGCCTGATTTAGAAACTCTTTTGAGTCCAGATCAAAAAGCGTCAAAGCCGTGACAAGTATAGCCTCAGCATTTTTAAAACTCAATCGCGATACCATCCCTGTATTCCCAAACTCCTTAACGTTCTCACGCACTAAGGTTGTTATAGGATGCAAAAGCAGGAATGCTTTGATAATAAAGTTCCCTTTATTATCCAGAGGTATTTTTGTTATCTCCCCTGCTTTAGCAGGCTCTATTTTAGCGGGTTCTTTACTCTGCGCAATTGCCGCAAGACTGCGGGCAAGCTGGTCAAGCTCATCAGCCCGCACAGGCGCAATGGCCACCAGGGCTAACAAAAAAACATTTAAAAATTTTAACAACTTCATTACACCAATCTCCCAAGCCAAATAAACTCTCTACCTACATAGCGAGCCTAAAAAACGCGGGTGTAAGTTGTCAATAAAATGACAAATTTAGGAAGAATGGTCGCAAGGTTATGTGCCGCGTTGCTCCCTCGATACATTTTTACTTACGTAAAAACACTCGGGATGAGCGAATAAGATCGAAGGGGATTATTTCGAGGGAGCGCAGGGGAAAATAGGTAAAATCAATCCGCAGAAACGATTTCAGCTGCACGAAGTTTAGCAGACCGAGACGAAGGGTTTTCCCACCGCTCTTTATCACCCGCAATCACAACCTTAGGAGTAAGTTCAATAAAAAGATCTTTATGATCGCGGATAAACCGCTTCACCAACCGATCTTCAAGCGAATGAAAACTAATACAGACCACACGGCCACCCGGTGCCACAATCTGCTCAAGATGCTTTAAAAAGGTCTCAATATTTTCAAGCTCATGATTAACCTTAATCCGCAAAGCCTGAAATACCCGTGTTGCAGGATGAATCTTCCCACGAATAACGGGCATGATCGAGGTTATAAGATTTACCAGATCAAACGTCGTTCTTATCCGGCCCCGCTCTTCGCCATACAACCAGAAGATATCCGCAAGCTCACTTTCGGTTGCAGAATTAATAATATCCGCCGCCGTCACCGTGAAATGCGACGTAGACATGCGCATATCTAAAGGCAAATTCTGCGTAAAAGAAAATCCAGGGAGATTTGCAATCTGAAACTGCGACGTACCAAAATCAGCAAGAATTCCATCTACCGGTCCTTCATCTATTTTTTTTAATAAATGCGGAAGCTGAGCAAAATTGCCCCAGACAAATTCAAGCCGATCTCCAAACTCTTCCTTTAAGGCAGGACCATTACCTCCATTACTATCTATTGCATTTCGATCCCAGTCGCATGCAATAACACGACATGTAGGTTCATACTCCAAAATAGCACGCGTATGCCCGCCGCCCCCAAAAGTAGCGTCAACATACACGCCCGAAGGACGTGGCGCGAGATATTGAATTACCTCGCGCACTAAAACAGTTTTATGATAGTTTTTAAGTTCTGTGGTCACGCAGTAAGCCTATCGACCAAATGCTGTAACCCAATGTCATGGGATGCTTTTACCAAAATAGCAACGTCATCAACAACCAGCGTCTCAATAGCCTGATGTGCCTCTTGCCATGAAGAAACTATCTGATAACGCAATCCACGAGGTAACGTCTTTGCAACCGCCTTAACCTGCTCACCCACAAAAATAACCTGCTGAATAGATGGCGTCTTACGTAGAGAACGTCCTAACTGGCGATGCCAGAAGGAACTATTTGCTCCCAGAGCCAACATATCACCCAACACCGCTATTTTTGGACCATGCACATCAAGTCGATCAAATGCAAAAAGCGCCTCTTTCATGCTTTCAGGATTAGCGTTATAAGAATCGTTTATCACAATTCCCTTGCCCGAACGTAGATCCAACGTTTGGAATCGACCTTGCACCGCAGCAACCGATTGAATACCTTCCACAATGCAAGCATGGGGAATATCCAAAAAGCAGGCTGTTGCAGCTGCCGCCAACGCATTGAGCAGACGCCCACGGTGTGGCATAGGCAACGTTATGGCATAACGTTCTTTATAAAGTTTTAAGATACCGGTCGTACGCATTCCATCAAGGGTAACACGCCGCGCCTGTACCTGGTTAGTAGTCTTAAAACCAAACTTAACCACCGGATGCGGGTAGGACATACCCGCTAAAATAGCCTGATCCCCATTGATAATACCAATGTTATCGGGCTTAAAATATTTAAATATTTCGCGCTTTTCAACCGCAATATCGGTTAGCGCACCTAATCCATCCATATGCTGATGCGCAATGGTCGTAATAACCGCCAATGTTGGACGTACCATATCGGCTAAACGCGCCATCTCGCCACGCAACGAAATACCCATTTCAACCACCGCACAATGATGCTCCGGTCTCATCTGAAGTAACGTCAACGCAACACCCAGATCGGTATTATAATTCCGTTCGGAAACTGCACATGTACGCCCACTAAGGTGTACCATTGCAGCCACCATCTCTTTAGTAGATGTCTTACCTATAGAACCTGTAATACCAACTACAGGATAGGTAAACTGTGCTCGCCATGCAGCCGCAAGCCTAAAAAGAGCTTTTTCAGCCGATGGAACCAAAGCCACCGTTACCTTTTCCGCCAAAGCAGATATGTTCTTTAAACACTCTCTTTTTTCAGCATCGATGATTAACAACGTTGCTCCACGCGCCACTGCATCCGCTACAAACAGATGACCATCGGTTACAGCTCCCTTAAGAGCCACAAAAGCCGTTCCAGGCCCTACCAAACGCGAATCAATAACGAAACGCTCTGCCGTAAATTCGCTCTTCCCGATCCATTCAGTTTCAGGAACCGCGAAAGTAAAAAACTTTTGATTTAGCCTCATACGCATTCCTGCCAATGAAGTTGCACATACTTCTCTTTTGAATATGTTGAAGATAAAACTGGCTGTATTTAGCACATTTGTCAAGAAAGAGATGCATCCCGTTGCACTTTCCTCATTTTTCCCGCACTAGCAGGGAGAACAACACCACGCGCTTCGAGGGCATCTACAAGGCATGCCGCTCGGTTATAACCTATTCTAAAGCGCCTCTGTATAAGGGAAATTGAAACTTCATCAACAGACTGTACAAAAATAAGTACCTGAGCAAAGAGAGAATCCTCTACTCCCCCCGTTTCAGCGCGCCCCTGTTCACCGGCGCCATGCTCTGGAATCGTTTCATAGACCACGGCCTGTTGAGCACGCAAGTGATCAGCCACCGCAGCAATCTCTTCATCGCGCACCAGTGCCCCATGCATACGCTCAATAGTTCCACGTGAATTTAAAAAGAGTAGATCACCTTTCCCTAAAAGCCGCTCTGCTCCAGGCGCGTCCAATATGGTGCGTGCATCAACTTTAGAGGTAACTTTAAAGGCAATCCGTGCCGGAAAATTGACCTTAATAAGCCCGGTCAACACATCAACCGACGGACGTTGCGTTGCAACAATTAGATGAATTCCAGCCGCCCGTGCCATTTGAGCAAGACGCGCAAGTGCAGGCTCTACATCTTTTCCCGCCACCATCATAATATCGGCAAGTTCATCCATCATAACCACAATATAGGGCAAGGAGCCCGGCCCCTCACGAAGTCTAAACTCTTGAATACTCCGTACCCCCGCCCGAGCCAGTTGGCTATACCGATCCTCCATGATCTGCGTTAGCCAGTGCAAAAGCGCGGGAACCCGTTGGACATTAGTCTCAACTGGAACTAATAAATGTGGAATATCCGCATACGATGCAAATTCAAGCCGCTTAGGATCCACCAACACCAACCGCACCTCATCAGGAGTCTTCTTATAAAACAGACTCATAAGCATTGCATGCAATGCAACCGATTTCCCCGACCCGGTGGAACCTGCAACCAAAAGATGTGGCATCTGCGCCAGATCAATAACTACGTCACCACCTTGGGTATCACGCCCCAAAACAAGCGGCAAAGCAGCGGTACTTTCTCTAAACGATTTACTCATAACCAAGGTTGAAAAACTAACCACTTCCCTCACTTGATTAGCAACTTCAAACCCAACCACCGACCGCCCCGGTATTGGAGCAATAATACGCAAACTCAATGCTTTAAGCGCTAACGAAAGATCATCCTCAAGCGCTACAATGCGGCTTAACTTAACATTATCCGCCGGCGCATACTCAAACAAGGTCACCACCGGCCCCACGGTTGTTGTAACCACACGCCCACTAATACCAAAAAACCGTAATTTATCTTCCAATTGCCGCGCCCGCTCCTGTGCAGTACGAGCACGATCTTCAGCCCCCACTTCCCCCAATGGCTTTGCTAAAAAACTCTCCAGAGGCAAAACAAAGGGTGGTATCCCACTATCAAAATTTTCTAGCTCCAAACTATCTTTCATAGAGCTCTTTTCACCAAAATTTAATTCTGGAACGGCAGGAGAATGCACCCCAAAATCTGTGCCTGCACCGGTCATCTCTGCCCCCTCAAAGAGACTAGACGGTATAGAATTTAAACGACACTGCAACTCTGCCCAAAACTGATCATCAAAAACCGCATCTTCCTGGCTGTCGGCGCCGCCCTGTGCAGAGACAAAAACTTCTGCCTCAACTCTTTGAGGACCGTTTTCATCCCCATCCGAGTCAACTTCTGTATGAGATAAAGATAGGCCTCTAACCGCGTTCCGCATCTGAGTAATAGCCACAGACAAAGGGACCGTTACACGCCGCATCACGGTGGCAATTTGTTGCGCTAGCCACGAAGTTGCACCAGCAACTACCTCTACAGAGCTGCACCGCCCAAGAAAAACGGAAGACCAAAACAAGCCCTACCGAGCTCAACATTAATGCGGTTGCATACGCAATCAATGCATCTGTATAGACTAAAAGTAGATGTGTCCCAAACGCACCTACCACCCCACCCAATAACCCCACGCTAACCACATCATACCCTATCTGACAGCAGAGCATACCCTGCGCCACAAGCAGCACTAAAAAACCCCCTATACGAGACCAATCGGGGGTCTGCTTATTCCACCGAAAAGTTTCTAACCCTAATAAAAAGAAAAATGGAATAAGCCATAACGCGGCACTGCCACATAAGAAGAAAAGGCCTGATGCAAGATAGGCACCAATAACTCCACCCCCATTATGATGCACAATGGGATGAAGCGATGCTATAGAGAAAAAAAATGAAGGGTCCTGTCTATTAAAGGTAAAGAGAATTAAGGCCAGAAATAACGACACTCCCATTAAAAAAAGACCCACAACATGGCTCTTTAATACTAAGGATCGATGCACCATTTTAAATCCTCCCCCTCCCTTTTTTCACCACTTCACTACAATCACATCCCATCCTACAAAGGGACGTCGCAAAAATTCAAGATTTGTACAAAATTTATTTACCAACCAAAAAAACAACCACCCTCATCCACGAAATAACGCACCCATAATTGGAATAATCATGTAGAGGCCAAAATACCACAAGGTCTCTCGAACCATCATAGTCTCTACCATCCATAGGAGAAAATAAGCCCCAACCGAAGCTGCTAGAATACCCAAAAGCCCACCTCCTCCTAACACCGCTCCCAGCTCTCCATTATGCAACAACATCCCCAATCCCAAAAGCGCCGCACCTCCAAATAGCGGTGCCTGAAGCGCGCAAGAAAATCGAAAAGATCGAGATGCTGTCATTCCCAACCACCTCCCTACAACATACGTCACTGCCAATCGAGAAACACCAGGCACCATCAACGCAACTCCCTGCGCTATGCCAACCCATACCCCATCACGCCACTTCAACGGTTTCTCATCGGTCTGTTTAGCCGGAAACAGTTTTAAAGAGAGCAACAAAAGAGCGGTGCAACCAAAACCAACTACAAAAGGAGCTCTCAGAGGCATTGCATGCGCGAGTAGAAAAAAGAGCCCCGTAATGGCCTCTGCCACCCCTATAATCCCTGCCCACCGCCACAGCATCAAACTGCTACTAGAGGGGGAAAATAACAAGGCGCTCCACTCGCGTGCAAAATAAATAAGAAGCATGACCGCGGTAGGACCTTGAGCAAAGAACTCAATCGACCAGGGTACTTCAAATCCGAGCAGATGAAGATGCCCAGAACTACTTATCGGGAGTGATTCTAATAAAATTTGCATGAACAGATATAACTGAACCATTTTAATTTCCTCGTCTTTCCAGTACTTTTGCCCACAAGCACTTCTACGTCAGCAAAAAATTATTAAATATCATTGCATTATCGAACTGTTTTTACTAGATTATACCTCAGACAAGAAAGTTTTATCTGTTCAACACACATAAAATATAGTCGGAAGGAGGATTTAACGGGCAAATAGAGTAGCATACACGATGCAGTGCATATCGGTTATGGTTTGGTTTATCCCCTAAAGATACATCAAGCTGGTTTTGGGTTCATCAGGAGTACTTTATGAAGAACCTTTTTAGGTCGTTTTTATGCATAGCGCTGCTTTCAGCAGTCAGCGTTATGGAAGGATCTTGTTGCAGCACAGGAGGATGTTGTTCAACAACTTCCTGTTGTACATCAACAGGGTCAGGTGACTGCTGTTCAGCACCAAAAACCTTATGGTTCCCTCGGTCAGCTGGTGATAACATGGTTATCGACGCTCACCGCCTAGGTTACAAATACAACGAAGAATGTTGCACCTACGGGGAATTTGACGTTTCTTACCGCTACCAACGTAGCTTCAAAGGCGAACGCATTGCCCAAAGTCTTTTTGGAACATGTGGCCTCAGCTTTGTAGGTAGCCAAGATTCAACACGTACCACAACACCTCCAACAGTTGCAGCTAATGCTCTGTTAGCAGACTATTTTGGACTTTCACAAGCACAGAGCTTACTTACAACGTCGTTCTGCCCTCGCGTTCAAAACCACTGCATAGACTTCAAACTCTATGTTGGTGCAGATGAACTTCTAGAAGGCCTCTACATGCAGCTCAGCCTTCCATTGATCCACACTAAGTGGCAATTGAGCGGCGGGTGCTGTGGCTCTAACAACAATGGTTGCTGCAACTCCTGCTGTGGCGACAGCTGCTGTGGTGATAGCTGCTGTGGAACAACCACCAGCACAACAACCACTACCACAACCTGTGGAATTGGGGGCTGCCAAACAGGTACACTCAGCACCGTTGCATTCCCTGCAGGTTACATGAGCAACATTGCAGCTGGTACAGTACCGGTTCTTACAAGCCTTGCTGATGCACTCAATGGCAAAGCCTTTGGTGATTTCCAAGGTCGTACCTATGGCAAATTCTCAGGCTGCTGTGATGCAACTAAGCTTGCCGGCGTCTACTTTGACTTAGGTTACAATTTCTGGGAATGCCCAGACTATCACCTCGGTGTTTATGTAAAAGTTGTTGCCCCAACCGGTACCAACATGAACTGCGACACACACGTCAAAAATATCTTCTCCCCTGTAGTTGGTGATTATCACTGGCAATTGGGCGGTGGTATTTCCGGCGCTGCAGAACTTTACAACTGTGAAGATGATCACAAGATAACTGCATACCTACAAGGTTATGTAGTTCACTTGTTTGAACGCGAACAAGTTCGTGCATTCGATCTTAACAACGGTGTAATGAGCCGTTACATGCTCGCTAAAGAGTTTACCTCTGCTACAACCTTAACCTATGCCAACAAACTATGGTCTGTGATCGACTGGTCGACACGTAAAGCCAAAGTAAAAGTTGATGTAAAAGGTGAAGGTACACTTGAGTTTGTTTACAGCAACAGCTGTGGCTTCTCAGCTGGCATAGGTTATGAAATCTATGGCCGTTCAAAGGAAAAGATCTGCAAGATCTGTAATCTTTGCAACAGCACCATGGCCTCCAAGACCCTCGGTCTTAAAGGTACAGCACCAGTTCAAGCCCCTGGATATTACGTAAGTAATGCTGTTGGTCCCGTCTGGACTGCACTCACACCAAGCCTCAGTGTCTCCGCAACCCAAAGCACTGCGACAGCATACAAAGCAGGTCTAACCCCAACTACAGCCGGTACAACTACAGGCAGTTTGGTTGATAGCCCTGTACTAGTAAGTGTTCCAAACCCAGTCGTAGGCGCCAACGTTGGTGAAGCTGCATACGTCAATCCATTGACCATGCCTACAACTGTAAATACAACAAACATTGCCGCCAACGCCTTGATAGAATCGTCATCAACTCCGGTAACAGTCATTACTTCCCCTGCTGGTGTAGTAACAACTATTACAGCTGCTCCAACCCTCCTCACAGACGACAACATTAACAAATGTTCCGCTGCGTTGAACGGCTACATAACCAACAAAGTCTTTGGACATGTTGATTATACATGGGACGATTGTTGCTGGAAGCCATCGGTTTACGCTGGCGCTGAAGGTGAATTTGCTAGCTGCTCCGACAAGAACGCAATGAATGCGTGGGGCATCTGGATTGGAGGCGCTGTAGCCTTCTAAGGTTAAGCCTTTCACACCTAAAGACAGACAAAAACAAGCACATAAGGCTCGGGATTTACGTCCCGGGCCTTATTTTTTGTCCAAAACCAAAATAGGGACGTAAAAATCCTCAAAAAATAGTAAGCTCTTGTCAACAGTGCATAACAGGTTGTTGCTTGGCCAACCATAACATCAGCCAAGTAGGTTCATCAGGAGTACTATTTATGAAGAGCCCCTTGAAATTTTTATGGAAAATCACACCGCGCTACACAGCGCTAGTACGCACCACCGTGCAGTGTGTCACCGTACTAACCGTTGTCAGCACACTCAACTCACAAGGCTGTTGCGACAGCTGCTGTAATTCAACATCAAGCACAAATTCTACAGAAATGTGCAGCCCAAAAACCCTCTGGTTTAGCCGTTCTGCAGGCGACAATCTTGTACTTGATGCCCACCGCTTTGGCTACCGATATTCCGAAAATTGCTGCTCCTACGGCGCCTTTGGCATATCCTACCGCTACCAACAAACTACAGAAGGGAAACGCATAGCAGAAGGGCTATTTGGAGGATGTGGACTCAGTTTTGCCGGCAGTTTGGCCACCAGCCGTACCAACAGCACCGTTGCCACTATCTCCCTATTAGCCGATTATTTTGGATTGTCCCAAAAACAGGACAATCTCTCCATCTCATTCTGCCCACGTATCAAAAATCATTGCCTAGACTTTCGCCTCTATGCAGGCCTTGAAGACGTTTTAGAAGGTCTTTATATGCAATTTAGCCTACCGCTAATTAGCACCCACTGGGACCTAGCAGGCGGAAAATGCTGTTGCCCCTGCAACGCAAGTAACAACTGCTGCTCTACAGAGTGCTGTGCAGGCAGTGCCGCTATAACCACCGCTGCAGCCCCTAATACCGGCACCTCAACCTGTGGACTAAGCGGCTGCCAAATTGGCACGCTCAATGGCACACCTTTCCCTGCAGGGTACATGAGCAGCATAGCAAACGGCACCATAGCCCCTGTCTCCACTCTTTTAGATGCTCTTAATGGCAAAGGCTTTGGGGATTTTCAAGGCCGAACTTATGGCAAATTTTCAGGCACCACAGATGACACAAAATTCGCCGGCATCTACTTTGATCTAGGCTATAATTTCATAGAAGACCCCGACTACAACCTTGGAGTTTATCTAAAAGTCATCGCTCCTACCGGGACTAATATGGGAAAAGATACCCATGTAAAAGAAATTTTCTATCCCGTAATCGGTGATTACCAGTGGCAACTGGGGGGAGGAATTTCAGGACACTGGGAGCTCTACAACTGCGAAAATAACCACACCGTTACCGCCTACCTACAAGGCTATGTTACCCATATGTTTGCAAGCGACCAGGTACGTGCATTCGATCTTACCAATGGAACCATGAGCCGTTACATGCTTATGAAAGAGTTTGTCTCAAACACCGATCTATCTTACAACAATAAATTATGGTCTGTAATCGACTGGTCCACACGTAAAGCCACTATAAACGTTGCATACAAGGGTGAAGGATTAATTGAATTTGTGTACCATCACCACTGCGGCTTCTCTGCCGGTGTTGGGTATGAAATTTATGGCCGTGCAAAAGAGACGATCTGCAAAGTTTTCGCTCCTTACAACAGCGCCTTTACCAGTAAAACTCTCGGACTTAAAGGTAATGCTCCGGTCTATGCAGATGGATATGTTGTTGACGCTACAGGTGGTGACCACTGGGTCATATTCCCACCCTCAACTGAAGTTCCCTACAACGTCTCTGCAACACAAAGCTCTGCCACCGCCTATAAATATGGAACCGTTGATAGCGCCATCACCGTCCAATTGCCCATCCCTTTCCCAACCCCAGCTGTAGTAGGTAATGCTGCTTATGTAAACTCCCTAACGTTCCCCGGGCTTACCAATCCTTCAGTTTTTGCAACGGATACAACAAACATCCAGTCAAACGCTCTACAGGAATCTGGAACAGGCCCTATCACAGCCATTGATGCTACAACAGGCGATATAACCGGTCTAACCCGCAACCCCACTATCCTCACAGACGACAATATAGACCGCTGCTCGGCGCTATTAAATGGATACATAACCAATAAAGTCTTTGGCCACATAGATTATATCTGGGACGATTGCTGCTGGGAACCTTCGGTCTATGCTGGAGCAGAAGGTGAATTTGGAAGCTGCTGCGACAAAAATGCTATGAATGCCTGGGGCATCTGGATTGGGGGATCGGTAGCCTTCTAAAATTTTGCGTCTCGGGCCCTATTTGTAGTAAGCTCTTGAGCGAATGCATAACGGGTTGTCGCTTGGCCAACCACAACATCAGTCAAGTAGGTTCATCAGGAGTACTAAATATGAAGAACCAATTTAAATTTTTATGGAGCACCACCGTGCTAAGTAGAGTGCATAGTATTGCATTACTAGCCCTAGTAAGCGCAAACAGTTTACACGGATGTTGCGGATGCGAATGCTCTGCAATAGGATTAGGGGGAACAGAAAACGATAGAAACGAACCCAAAACTCTCTGGTTTGGCCGTTCAGCTGGAGATAACCTGGTCATTGATGGGCACCGCTTTGGATACAAACATGTCGAAGACTGTTGCACCTATGGCGATTTTAGCATCTCCTACCGTTATCAAAAAAACTTCCACGGAAAACGACTAGCGGAAAGTCTCTTTGGAACCAGCACCCTAAATTTTGCCGGCAGCAGAGCCCCTAGTAGGATAAACACACCTGCAACCGTTGCCGACAATACACTTCTTGCAGACTATTTTGGTCTTGCTCAAGACACCGACAATCTCGCCGTCTCCTTTAATCCCTGCGTACAAAATCACACCATAGATTTTAAACTTTACATTGGGTTAAATGAACTGTGTGATGGACTTTATCTGCAATTTAATACCCCCTTAGTTCACACCAAGTGGAGTCTAAATAAATGCAACTCCTGTGACAGCTGCTGCAACTCATGCACCTCAAGTGGCTGCTATGGGACAGGACCCCTTCCCAGAGTTGTCTCAACAACCTGCGGTCTTAGCGGAGAAATAACGGGAACTCTTTCACAAACGCTCTTCCCAGATGGCTACATGAGCTCCTACTACAAAATCACAACGCCTCCTTCAACAACGGCAAATCCTATTACCCCCCTCGCTTCTCTTGCAAGTGCTCTAAACGGCGCCCCATTCGGCGACTATCAAGGGAGGTCCTATGGCCGCTTTTCAGGGTACTGTAACGACACTAAATTTGCAGGATTCTACTGCGATTTAGGGTACAATTTTCTCGAATGCCCAGACTACCACCTAGGCCTCTACCTAAAAATTGTCGCTCCTACCGGCACCGATATGAACAGCGAAAATCACGTAGCCAACCTCTTCTATCCCGTTATTGGTGACTTTCACTGGCAATTGGGAGGCGGTATTTCTGGCCATTGGGAGATCTATAACTGTGACGATGATCACGTCCTAACCGCTTATCTACAAGCCTATGCCACACACCTTTTTGGACGCGAACAAGTTCGAACCTTTGATTTAACTAATGGTCCTATGAGCCGCTACATGCTTATGAAAGAGTTTACCACTACAAATACCTATGCCAACAAACTCTGGTCTGTAATTGATTGGTCTACCCGCAGAGCAGAAGTAAAAGTGGATGCGAAAGGCGAAGCATTAATTGAATTTATATACAACAATAACTGTGGCTTCTCAGCTGGTATTGGATATGAACTGTACGGTCGCTCAAAAGAAAAGGTCTGCTGCCCTTATAACACCCCACTCAACAGCTCCCTTGAAAACAAAATCGTTGGTCTCAAAGGCTGCGCGCCTGTTGATGCGCCGCTTTATGGATTAGCAGCTAATGTGGTCCAAGCTGGGGTTATAAACTCGTACTACAACGCTGCTTATCCTGCCCCAGCAACCCCCCATGGGCTAGGTTCAACTCAAAGTACGGCTACAGCATACACATGTGGAACCGTTGACAATAAAATTGCTCTTGTAGACGCCGTAACCAACAACGTTGTCTATTCAAACCCTCTAATCTATACCAATCCGGTTGGACTAACCGGCACGACCGTTGCCGTAGAAGACTCGGCAACCGGTAATTTAGCAATCGCACCTGCAGGCAATGTAACCGGCCTTACCGCCAATCCAACAGTACTTACAGGTACCAGCCTTAATAGATGCTCTGCTGCCCTAAAAGGCTATATCACCAACAAAGTCTTTGGCCACATAGACTATACCTGGGACGATTGCCACAATTGGAAGCCTGTCATTTATGTGGGAGCAGAAGGAGAATTTGCAAGCCGCTGTGACAAAAATGCTATGAATGCCTGGGGCTTCTGGCTTGGAGGAAACATAGCATTCTAATAAAAGTTTCATGAACTTAAAACAAGAGAGTATGTTCGTATAAAAAAGTAATTTTGTGCGAACATACCCTCTTGTTTATTTAAATATGTATTACCCACATTTTTCTAATTGCTTCATACAGGTGCATACTCTCTTGCCCGATTTGCAGACCCACTGACCCCAGGTAACGAACAGATGGTTTATCTGGCTCCACCTATTTCGTGGCGCCAGACGCTCTAATGCTCTCTCTGTCTCTTCTGGCGTTCTTGTTTTTACTATATGCATATGATTAGCAATACGATGCACATGGGTGTCAACACAAATTGCCGGCACCCCAAAAGCCTCAGAGAGAACTAAGTTTGCCGTTTTTCGCCCCACTCCGGGCAGAGAAAGTAATTCCCCTTGCTCTTCTGGCACCTGCCCACCAAACCGGTCTAATAAATCTTTGCTAACCATCTGCAGCGTCTCTGCCTTTTTTCTAAAAAATCCAATGGGACGCACAATACCCTCAAGCTCCTCTCTAGGCATAGCCACAAGCGCTTGCGGTGTAGATGCTCGCGCCCATAATTTCTTAACTACCGGATAGGTAGCAGTGTCCCGTGCACGCAAACTCAATAGACATGCAACCAAAATTAAAAAGGGATCGCGTCCAAACTCATGCACCAATTGAACAGAGAGTGGTGACGGGAACTCCGCCACCACTACATTCATTCGATCAAGAATAGATTCAAATTCTATCCGCGTCATTATTCCGACCGCACCGATTCTGTCAAACTTTTTGCCCGACGAACCAGCTCATCAACGGTCACTCCAAACTCTTGGGTCCCATCCACAAGCCGAAGTGTAACGGTCTGTGCCGCTGCCTCTTTTTTCCCAATAACAATCATCCACGGAATACGCTCTAACTGAGCAGCTTTAATTTTCCCTGCAAGAGGATCTGTGCTTTGATCCATATCAACACGAACACCCGCCTTCTTTAATGTATCCATAATAGCTTGGGCATAAGGGCGTTCCGCATCCGTAATAGTCAAAAGACGTGCCTGAAGAGGCGCGAGCCAAAAGGGTAATTTCCCTTTATAATGCTCAAGCAAAATTCCAAAGAATCGTTCTAAAGATCCATAGATGGCATGATGGATAACCACCACACGCTCTTTTTGTCCGCTGCTGGCCGTATAAGTCAGATCAAAATTTTCTGGCTGCAAGAAATCAACCTGGATAGTACTGCATTGCCATTGACGACCCATCAAATCAGAAATCCCTACCTCAATCTTTGGCCCATAAAATGCGCCTTCACCCTCTTTTATATAAAAGGTATGGCCGGATTTTTCAACCGCTTGACGTAAAACTTCTGTAGCCCTATCCCAGACCGCAGGATCTCCCATAGCATTATCAGGCCGCGTAGCTATCGCAATTTTTATGTTCTCAAAGCCTGTCTTTACGAGCATGGCAAAGATCATTTTCAAGACATTAATAATTTCGGCTTCCATCTGGTCTAACGTACACATAATATGTGCATCATCCTGAGTAAAGGCTCTTACACGCATTAAGCCATGTAAAACACCAGAAAGCTCACGCCGGTGAACATGCCCAAACTCAGACAACCGCATAGGCAGTTCACGATATGAACGAGGCCGATTTTTATAAATAAGAAAAGCACCAGGGCAGCTCATAGGCTTGATAGCATACTCTTCATCATCAATCGCCACAAAATACATGCTGTCTCGGTAAAAAGAGCTATGACCCGAACGCCTCCATAGGTCTGCACTCAACAAGGTAGGAGTTTCAATCTCTTGATACCCATTCTCTTCTAAAAGAGACCGCATAAAGCTTTTAAGCTGGTTGATAACTAAGAGCCCCTTAGGATGGAAAAATGGGAAACCAACCCCTTCTGGCTGCAAAGAGAAAAGATCCATCTCTTCACCAATTTTACGATGATCATACTCAAGAGCTTCTGCACGCTGCTTTACAAAAGTTGCAAGCTCCTCTGCCGTAGCAAATGCCACACCAGAAATACGTTGCAATTGCTCATTTTCTTTGTCACCGCGCCAGTAACAACCAGAAACAGTAATTAACTTAAAGTTCCCGAGCGTTCCCGTAGACGCCTCATGCCCACCGCGGCAGAGATCATAAAACTCGCCTTGCGTAGAAATCCCAACTTCGGATTCTTCAATCTGCTCAATTAATTCAAGCTTAAAAGGATTATCTTTAAAAAGTGTACGAGCCTCATCCCTTGAGACCGTTTTAAAAAGAATAGGATAATTTTTTTTAACCAGCTCCAGCATGCGCTTTTCTATAGCAGGAAGATCCTCTTCCCGCAGATTAGTTCGAGGCAAAAAATCATAGAAAAAGCCAGATTCCGTAGCAGGGCCAATTGTAAAAAGGGTGCCAGGATAGAGCTGTGAAAGTGCATGCGCAAGCAAATGCGCGGTAGAATGCCTAATTCTCTCTAGTTCGTGTTCCATGACCAGTTCCTTACGCCATGTGAAATTACTGCAATAGTTTAACAACTGGAAATAAGTATATCACGAGAGAACTCCAATGGCCACAGAACCTAAACAACCTACCAGCCGCCTCCACCTCCGCCGCCACGCCCCCCACCAGAAAAGCCTCCTCCACCTCCGCCAGACGATGTTTTATACGTTGTCAAAGGAATATTAAGGTCCGATGCAAAACTTCCAAGATCGGTAGCAAACGAATCCAACATAGCAAGTGTAAACAGCCTGCCTCCCCCATACCACAGGGGAGAATACGCATGATCTTCTGCTTCTAACTGCTTAAAGACAGATGCAAATTGCTGCGTCCACTGCCGCTCTGCATTTAAAGCAATAGCATAGGGCAAATATTTTTCATAAAGCTCCGGCGTCCTTGTAGGCGGAGTCCCCACCATATCAAGTCGCTCCGTCTCTGTCGTTTTTAAGAAAAGGGTAAACCCCTTTATCTCATCACGAATCCGACACCCTTGAGGAGTATAAGCACGAATGAGCAAAGCTCCTAAACCAACCAATCCAAAAAGAAACAGAGGAATAATAGGATTAATCCACCCATCTAAAATCCAGGCTACAATCGTTATAAATAAACTAAAACACCCGGCCCAGATAGAATACTTTGCATTAAGAAGAAAAAAGTCCTTAAAAGCTTTTCCATGCTGTCCACGAATAAACTGAGCTGCATCCTGAACAGTTGCACGCCCCTCTTGCGAAAGCTTTACAACCTCAGATTGCCTAAACAATCTCTCCAAAATGCCGGCCTGCAGAGAATTCGGTGTCTTGATCTCCCCTCCATCTGCTCCCTCAAGCTGAGATTCAGGGTTTAACCCAGAATTAAATCCTGCCCGAACCAACCGATACGTTCCCTTACCAAACCAAGCCGTATCCTGCTCAATTTTTAGAAAACCATGAACGGCCATATCTACCAACTCCGCTGCCAGCTGCCGTGAATCATACCCCATATGAAGAATATAACGGCACCCCGACGGAGAAATATCTTTTGGAGGATAAAATAAGGGGATTATAGGACCCACATTTTGTGACTTTTTAACTCGACGCCAGACTATTCCATAAAAAATCAAAAGCGCCAAAAAGCTGAAGAAGAAAAGTATCAACCCCAGATTATCACGAACAAACCATAAAAATTCTTGTCCCGTTGTGGGAGGCATAATAAGGCCCTTAGGCCAAGTCAAAGAGACTGAAAACCCTTCTCTAGGGCCAAGAGGCTGTATGACCTCACCATGAATTATACGGTCCCCTTCAATCCAGAATTTAGCCCCTCTTCCCGACTCCCCATAACGCCCTGTATAACCCCATAATGAAACCTTAGACGCAAGGATCTCGGGTGGAAGCTCAACGGTAACTCGTGCCTTTAAAATAGGAATTCTCCATAAATTACCCGTAACATTCCAGAAAAGCTCATCATACTTTTGAGAAAAAAAGAGCAGTTGTCGATTAGTACGATAATGAATCTTATAATGATAGATTCCAGGCGACAAAAAGAGCTCCGCCCTACCAATGCGGACGCGCTTTCCATTCTGGACAGACTCTATATGAAACGGCTCTTGATGACCATCCCTTAACACAGATATATCTGAAAGTGCTACTGAATAATTTGTACCTGCAGGCCCTGCATAAACCGTAGGAATATCACGAAGCATGCCACGTCGTTGGACCAAAGCATTAAAGCCATAGTCCATATCTTCTGTAACATCAAGCGTCCCGTCGCTCTCTATTTTAATGGTTGCATCGAAAAGGGCCAAAAATTCGGGGAGATCCGCCCTCAAAAAAATTCCTGCACATAAAACGGAAACGCTTAATGCGAAACTAACACGACGCACCATGAGCCCCTCCTAACGCCTTCTGCGCCCTTATTTAAAATTGAATGTGTGGAACATTACGCTCTTCGGCACTATCCAATTCAAAATAAGGTGCCACTACAAAACCGGTGACACCTGCAATAATACGTGAGGGGAACATCTGAACCCCGATATTATAATTTCTAGCCGCACCATTGTAGTACCGACGAGATAACTGAAGCTCATCTTCCAAGGATGCTAAATCTTTTTGAAGAGACATAAAATTTTGATTCGCTTTCAAATCAGGATAATTTTCAGCCACTGCAAAAAGAGTTTTTAAAGCAGACGTCAACTGACCTTCGGCCACCGCCTTTTGTTCAATGCCCACTGCACTCATCGAGACAGAACGCATGCGTGCTATATTCTCAAGAACTTCTTTTTCATGAATACCGTACTGTTTCACCACTGCGACTAAATTAGGAATTAAGTCATAACGACGCTTAAGTTGCACGCTAATGCCACTCCACCCTTCATCCACCATAGCTTTTAAACGAACAAGGCCGTTATAGCCCTGCATAAACCAGAAACCAACCACTAAAATTGCCGCCGCAATTCCTATTAAAACAATACCCATAGAAGACATAATATTTTCCTAAGCAGGATTTAATCCTAAACAAGGTTTAATCAGGACTTATCCTGGAACAGGACTTATCCTAGAACCTGAAATAGTTAATTTCACTCTCTTATCTACTACTAAGACTACAGGAAAAGAGTAGATTTTGGCAAGCCCCCACAAACCCCACAAATAAATTCAAAACTATAGCGCGAACCTAAATTAGCATGATATCCTCAAGAACAAAGGGTAAAAGCCTCAGGATTAACTAGGAGAGAAAAATGACGGATAAAAAACTTTATATTCTGGATACCAATGTATTAATCCATGATTCCAAAGCACTTTTTTCATTCAAAGGTGCCCATATAGGAATCCCGATTACCGTTCTTCAAGAATTAGATAGATTCAAATCAGAAACCACCTCACGCGGACGCAATGCTCGCGAGGTCATTCGCACCCTCGATAAATTACGCGAACTGGGATCCCTGGCTCAAGGCGTAACACTTGAGGACAAAACAGTCGTTCAGATTCTTCTCCTCCCACCTGTCATCTCTATTCCATCATTAGGCGCAAAATCAGATGACGATACCATTCTTGCAACCATCCTCTCTATGCAAGCAAAAGGCTTTGAGATCCATTTCATAACAAAAGATCTTAATATGCGCGTCAAAGCAGACGCCTTAGGCATAAAAACAGAAGACTACCACAAAGAACATATTGCAGAAGATGATTTCTATAAAGGCTGGCTCTCATTCGCTGTTCCTGCTGGAGATTTACAAAAAGATCTACCCCTTATCCTCGCTCAAATAGCAAAAGAGCAAGACCTGCACACCAACGAATATATCGAACTTTTTAGTGAACGCAACCCAGAAAACTTCCGACTCTTTCGCTATAACGGCAACCAGATATTCAAACCCGTAAAACATCCGCACATAATCTGGCCCATCCTTGCACGCAACCCTCAACAGCTCATGGCCCTTGATCTTCTTTTTGATGACAATATACAGTTAGTAACCCTTTTAGGCCCTGCAGGAACAGGAAAAACCTTCTTAGTACTCGTTGCAGCACTACATAAACTACTAGTGGAAAGAGAATATAAAAAAGTTCTTATCGCACGCCCTGTTGAACCACTAGGACGTGATATTGGATACCTACCAGGAGACATACAAGAAAAACTCTACAGCTGGATGCAACCCGTACGGGACAACTGGGATTTCATCTCTCACAAAGCTCAATCAGGATATGAACGAGGACTCCACGAAGATCAACACGGAATACAAAAAGGTGCTCGAAAATCCCGAAAGAAAAGCCCTGCCGATTCCATCTGGAGGATCCCCTCAATAGACGATCTCTCTCACGCCGACAAACTTAGCCTTGAGGCCATTACCTATATGCGTGGACGCTCTATCCCTGACCAGTATATTCTCATTGACGAGGTTCAAAACCTAACGCCGCATGAAGTCAAAACACTTATCACACGAGTAGGAGAAGGAAGTAAAATTATCCTTGCCGGAGATCCCTATCAAATCGACTCCCCTTACTTAGACTTTGCAAGTAACGGTCTAGTCGTAACAAGTGAACGATTTAAAGGGCAATCTATCTTTGGATCCGTCTTTCTAGAAAAGAGTGAGCGGAGCGCATTAAGCTCTCTGGCAGCCCAACTATTATAAAACAAAATAAATCCTAAAAACGGAAAATCAAAACGTGAGCATTAGGCAAGAATAAGCTTAATGCCCACGTTTTGATCATGTAACAAAAGAAGTGTTTCCAAATCACAAGAATAACGACCACGCACCTCAAGCGCTAATGACTTACCCTGCTCAGCAAATAAAAATTCAAACCGCGTCTTCCCCGAAACAAAATGACTCTTCACCTGATGCAAAACAGAGGGCTCAAACCCTGGAGGCAACTTAAAAACTGCCTTCTCAACTCCCACCCACTCTGTAAAAATCTTCTCTAGAGGCATAATATCACTGGCTTTAATCTTACACATGCTCTCAGTTTCATCAATCATTCCACGCACCAAAAATACTGAATGGTGCTCGAGCAGATCAGAAACTTTTGCAAAAAGTTTTGGAAAAATAATTATTTCAGCAGATTCTTGGTAATCTTCAAGCTTTAAAAATGCCATCCGATCACCTTTTTTGGTCGTTATATTTTTCTGCTCTTTTTTAAATCCGCAACAGAACACAAGCCCCTTCTGTTCCCGAGCTTGGGCAAAGGAATCTACCCCCAACCATGATAATTGCCGACGATACGCATCTAAAGGTCGTGCACTAAGATAAAGACCCAAGAGCTCTTTCTCTTTTTCCAATTTTGCTTGCATTTCCCAGTCATCACAAGGCGAAAAAGCATAAAACTCCTGTGTATCTCCCGCTGCTGTCGAAGCCCCAAAAAGCCCCATCTGCCCCGTCTCCGCAGCTCTTTTCTTCTCTAACGCACGCTCTATAACGGATGAAAGTTCATTAGTCTTTTGAGCACGGTTACCTGCAAGTGAATCAAATGCGCCTGCAGCAATCAGACTTTCCATAAACCGCTTATTACACGTTCTCAAATCAACACGACAACAAAAATCTAACAGATCCTTAAACACCCCTTTGCGTTGTCGCTCTTCTAAACAGCTATCAATACCGGAATTGCCCGCATTTTTAATACCAATAAGCCCAAAACGAATTTCATTGTTTCGTGCCGCAAAATCACGTTCAGAAAGATTAACATCTGGTGGCATTACCACAATGCCCATCTCACGAGCCTCTTGAATATAAAAAGCCATCTTGTCCGGATCCTGACTCTCAAGCGAAATAAGACACGCCATAAACTCAACCGGATAATGCGCCTTTAAATAGGCCGTCTGATACGCGACCATACCATACGCTGCAGAGTGGGATTTATTAAACCCATACCCCGCAAAATGAGCCATTAAATCAAACAACTCTCCCGCTTTTTTTTCATCAAAGCCCGCACCCTTGGCCTTTGAAACAAAAATAGCCCGCTGCTGCTCCATGACCTCGGCTTTGTTCTTACCCATAGCGCGTCGCAGAATGTCTGCTTCACCCAATGAATATTGACCGATCGTAGAGGCAATGCGCATCACCTGTTCTTGATAGACAATAACACCATAGGTCTCTTTAAGAATAGGCTCAAGCTCAGGAAAAAGATAAATGATAGTCTGACGACCATGACGCCGTTCAATAAAATCATCCACCATTCCAGAGCCCAACGGCCCCGGCCGATACAGCGCATTTACCGCTATAATATCTTCAAATCCATCTGGTTTTAAGCGGCGTAAAACATCCTTAATCCCACTCGATTCAAACTGGAAAACTCCCGTAGTATCACCGCGTGATAAGAGTTCAAATGATTTTGCATCATCTAAGGGAAGTTGGGCAGGATCAATTTTTACCCCATGATTTCGCTCAATAAGCTTTACAACCCGCTCAATAAGCGTCAAGTTCTTCAAGCCCAAAAAGTCCATCTTAAGAAAACCAAGACTATCAAGCTCCGTCATGGCATACTGCGTTACCAAATCTTCCGTCTTAGGCGGAACGTAAACCGGTAACATTTCACAAACCGGTTCAGGCGTTATAACAATACCTGCCGCATGCTTTGAAGCATGTCTAGTTAACCCCTCAAGCTTAAATGCCACTTCAAAAAGCTTAGCTATAGCAGGATTAGAATCACGCAACAAGACAAGTCGCGGCTCCTGCTCAAGGGCCTCTTTAAGCGTAATTTTTAACTGATCCGGAATGAGATCTGTAAGTGCATTAGCATCCTCAAAAGGAACTCCCAACGCACGTGCCACATCTTTCACTACACCTTTGGCCATCATGGTCCCAAACGTGATAATCTGACAGACTTTATCATGCCCATACCGATCACGCACATAATTAATAACGCGCTCACGTCCCTCAACACAGAAATCGATATCGATATCAGGCATCGTTACACGCTCAGGATTCAAAAATCGCTCAAAAAGAAGATTATACCGCAACGGGTCTATATCAGTAATATTCAAAGCCCATGCAACCAATGACCCTGCGGCAGAGCCCCGCCCAGGACCTACGGGAACACCATTGTTTTTAGCCCATTGAATAAAATCGCTAACCACCAGAAAATAGGTAATAAAACCCATAGTTGCAATAAGCTCTAATTCAATTTCAAGGCGGGACCAATAGACATCCGGCGTATCCGAAACTATACGATTACGATCAAAGAGCTTTTGCAGCCCTTCTCGACAAATGCGGGAAAAATAATCTTTATCAGACTCTGCCGTTGGAATCTGAAATTGTGGGAAAAAATGCTTTCCAAAATCAAACTCAAACGTACATCTATCCGCAATCTCACCACTTCTTAAAAGAACATCTTCATTATCTGGGAATGCCGCGCGCATCTCCTCTGGAGTACGAAGATGAACCAGACAATCATCGCCAAACGAGTAACGATCGGCATCACTCATTTTATGTTTTGTCTGTATCGCGAGCATCACCTCATGGGCATACTTGTCATCGGCGCTAAAATAATGGCTATCGGCAGATGCAAAAACAGGAATCCCCTTTTTTTTGCCCATATCAAAAATTTTTTGATTCACTACCTTCTGATCCGCTTGGTCTCCCGGCTGAACCTCAAGATAAAAATTTTCCTCTCCAAAAATCCCTTGCATCTGATCTACTAAACTATCCGCTTCCACATCCCTATTTTGCAATAATAATTGCGGAATCTGCCCACCCAAGCACGCCGAACTGGCAATAAGCCCCTCAGAATACTGGCGAAGCATTGCATAATCAACGCGAGGCTTAAAATAAAAACCTGCTGTGTACGACTCTTTTAAAAGACGACATAAATTTTTATACCCTACCTGATTTTTCACTAGGAGCAATAAATGAAAATACCGCTCGGTATTATCCCGTATAGCAACATTGGGTGTAACATAAGCTTCCATACCAAGGACAGGCTTAATACCAGCCTTAGTACAGGCCTGAAAAAAATTCACAGCACCACAAATATTCCCATGATCAGAAATAGCTATAGAGGGCAACTTGTGTTGTTTACAAAAACCTACAAGCTGCTCAATAGTTATAGCCCCATCAAGAAGAGAATATTCCGTATGTAAATGAAGATGAGTAAAATAACGAGCCACCCTCAGGAGTCCTATACATAAAATAAGTCGGAATCTTAACCCGTAGCTAAACTACTATACTATATTTTGGATCTGTTCGCGGGATTTTTCAAGCTCAACTTTTATAGTAATTACAAGAGCACCCAATTCTGAGTCTGCGCATTTTGCACCGATAGTGTTTACCTCTCTAAACATCTCCTGCAAAATAAAATCAAAACGTTTGCCCTTTTCTGCCCCCGTGCTACGCAAACAGGTATTAGCACTGACTATATGAGAACCCAACCGGACTATTTCTTCATTAATATCAAGCTTCTCAAGCTGCCCATACACAAGCTGGACATAATGCTCTTTATTTTCTACCGCAACCTGCGCAAGCAATTCAACAAGGTTTGCGAGAAGCTTTTCACGCTTTGCCTCAACCACACTTTTAGCACGCACCTTTATCTCATCAAGAGCCGCCTCCACTATGGCAAAACGCTGCAGAAGGTCTGCCTCCAATGCAGCACCCTCTCGAACACGTTCCTTAACAAGATCCTGGATCAATAGGGAAAGTTGTTCAAGAATGACATCAGAAACACGAGGGTCTGGTTGCCCCCCTTCTGCAAACTCAATAGCATAAGGTAATGTCAGCAAAGTATTTATATCGACCTGATCATTAAGCTTGTAAACAGCTCCAAACTCTTTGCTAATTGCATCTGCCGCCCGCAAATATCCTTCAATAAGGGCCAGCGCAGGAACAGGGCGGCTGCCTTGCGTAAGCGGAGAGCTTACATAGAGCATGCATTGCACTGTTCCTCGCACCAAGCCCTCTTTTAACTTTTTCAATAAAATGGTTTCTAAATGCGACAAAGCATACGGCAACTTGCACGATGCCTCAAAAAACCTCCCATTGAGAGATTTAAGATGCATACTAACCGAAACCACGCCTGTTGGAGTCGTAAGTTCAAATGTTCGAGACGCAAAGCCCGTCATACTCTGTAGCATAAAACCTCTTCGGGAACAAAATCCCGTTAACCTATATTAGAATACACATTTTGTACGTCATCAAGTTCTTCAAGCGCAGAAAGAAAATCAAACACCTGCTGCTCCTGACTTTCCGCAACTTCTGCCGCCGTTTTTGAGACAAGCTCAAGCTCCGCTTCTTCAATTTTAAAATCTAATTCTTGAAGCGTAGCCTTTACCTTTGGAAGAGCATGAGGATCACACGTTATGGTCCAATGATTCCCATCACCTGAAACATCTTTAATGTCAAACTCAAGCAATGCCTCTAAGATCTGCTCTTCTTTCAAACTGTCACTGGTTCCACGCACCACACCCAACCGTTCAAACATCCAGCTGACCGCTCCACTCTCGGCAAGCGATCCACCTTTTCGGGTGAATACACTCCGAACTTCTGAAATAGCACGGTTGCGGTTATCGGTAAGAGCCTCAACAATAATGGCTACCCCTGCTGGACCATATCCCTCGTAAATATGACTTTCATAGTGAACCCCTGGCAACTCGCCCGTCCCTTTTTTAATGGCACGCAACGTGTTATCCATCGGCATATTAGCTTCTTTTGCCTTCTCAATTAAGGAACGCAACGTGGCATTATGTGCAGGATCACCGCCTCCGGTACGAGCTGCAACCGTTATCTCTTTTATAATCTTTGTAAACAATTTGGAGCGCTGTGCATCAGCCGCTGCTTTTTTGTGTTTTATTGTTTTCCACTTAGAATGACCTGACATGGGGCTCCTCACTTGGAAAGAAAATTTCTGTTCAGGACCAATCATAGCCCATCTTAAAGCCCTTGTCGACGTCTATTTTTAAGTTAAAGAAAGGAGACTAAAAAATCAAAGTATCAAAAAAAACGTGCCAATCCATAACGAATTGACACGTTAAAATCAGGATATTCGATAACCCTACCCTTCAACTATCTTATTCAAAAGAGCTCTAACATTCTTCAAGAATGTAATCAGGCTTTCACGATCCCTAAACGCATTCTTCACATTACTATCGAATGTTCTCTGCGCTTCGGGCACCATCTCTTTATAGCGAGCTAAAAACTCTCCAACAAGCTCACGGTCATTCCCGAATTTATTAAGCATTTCAATAAAGTGAGAGACTCGCTTATTCATAGCCACCACCTGACTTGGGGATGGGAACGGCTTGACCTCAACGTCAACCTCTACCATTTCAGGCAAAGGCTTAGTCTCAAACCGAGCCATTTTTTCTGCTTCCCGAGCCATTTGTTCTTTCATAGCCATTTGTTCTTCCATAGCTACTTCAGCTTCTCTTTGAGACGGCCCCACAACTACAGGCTTATTGAATAAATCTCGAACTGGCGCAACAGAGACAGGTGCCACCAAACCCGCACCTCGTTTTTCTACTGAGCCCGGCTTTACAGCCATCACGGCGGCTTGTTCA
The DNA here is from genome assembly GCA_964426225.1 of uncultured Candidatus Babeliaceae bacterium. Taxonomy (GTDB): domain Bacteria; phylum Babelota; class Babeliae; order Babelales; family Babelaceae; genus UBA12395. Next base: position 25,298 of record CAYRPI010000002.1, read on the forward strand.
TTCACTATACGTGCATGAGCAAGGCCTGCCACACTAAGCACAGCAAGCGCTACAAAAAGCTTACTATTCATACTAAACTCCTTTAAAATTTATTCAAAAAACTTAACAACTCGACCGACACGAACCCATGAATCCACCACACTTGGAAGAACCACAGGAATTTGTAGGCTTGCACTTAGAGCAACATTGACAATACGCCTTCTCCCCATTACTCGTTGACGGTTTGTCCGAACCACGATGCGTATCCGTTCCCACTGTTTTCTCTTCTGCACTATGCGACATTTTATTTTTGTTATGCATAAAACCTCCCTTTTTTTGAAAATACAACTACTTACACAGCAGTAAAAAAATGGTCGCTGATAAAAATCCTGCCACTAATCTACTACCTTTTAGCCTATTAAATTTATTATCAATTTGTCAATAGATTTGAAAAATAATTAAAAACAAGCCAATTGATTAAAATATAATAGTTCCAAAAAACAAGATTTAATCGTGCAATAAAGACGTCTGCCCTGCTATATTTTTTAAAAATAGATGAAGCATTGTTCGTGGAATTTGCCGTCCTCGGGGCGTTTTTTCTAGATACCCTTTTCGCATTAAAAAGGGTTCATAGACATCTTCTATGGTCTCACTATCTTCCCCAATCATGGAGGCAATCGTTTCTAAGCCCACGGGCCCGCCATTAAACATAGTTGCTATGGTTTCGATAATCTTTCGATCAACGGAATTTAACCCCTCTTCATCAATACCTAAAAAAGCCAACGCTTCTTTTACCAACTCCTTGGAAGCCTTATTGTTATTGTGTACCTGGGCAAAATCACGAACTCTGCGAAATAATTTCTTTGCAATACGAGGTGTTCCACGAGCACATCGTGCAATAAGACCTGCACCTCCTGGCTCAAGGGTAACACCCAAAAATCGTGCATTCTGTTCAATTATTTCGGCAAGCTCATCCTCTTGATAAAAATCCAATCGCTCCGTAATACCAAATCTACTCCGCAAGGGGGCCGATATCATCCCCGCTTTTGTTGTAGCACCTACAAGTGTAAAGTGGTTAATCGGCAAATTAACCGATTTAGCACCTGCTCCCTGTCCAATAATCACATCCACACGAAAATGCTCCATCGCACTATAAAGCATCTCCTCAACCGGTGATGGTATTCGATGAATTTCATCAATAAAAAGAATGTCCTTATGTTCCAAACTCGAAAGAATGGCTACTACATCACCCGCTCGTTCTAGCGTAGGGCCGCTGCAGATCTTTATTCCAACAGCCA
>CAYRPI010000002.1:26599-29972 GCA_964426225.1 uncultured Candidatus Babeliaceae bacterium
CCTGAGCCATAATTTGCGCTAGGGTAGTTTTCCCAAGCCCTGGAGGCCCAAAAAGAAGCAGGTGGTCCAAGGCTTCATTCCGCATGCGTGACGCATCCGTATATAATTTTAGTTTTGTTTTCAGCTCTCGCTGGCCACAATACTCGTCGAATGTTTTAGGATGAAAATCCGTATCAGAATGTTCTGCTGTTTCAACAAAGGTAATTGTTTTTAAAAATTCAGGATTTAATCCCGGGGCAGAATCCATAAAAACTACCTTTAAATAAGAGATGAGCGAGCTACAATATTATTATACCACCCCATACTAGCAAACCCTATCCATAAGTGCGAGGTTCCATATGTAATAAAAGGCAACGGTATACCCACAATAGGCAAAAGGCCAATAACCATGCTTATATTAATAAACATAGAAATAATAGAAGGGGCAATTAATCCTGTTGCTAACAACTGAGACGAAACAGAAGAAAGCATGCTAATACGCCGTAATGCCGAAAGAAAGAGTAATAAAAAAAGTAAAATGACGGTAGATGCACCTACAAAACCCAACTCTTCACAAATAACCGAAAAAATACAATCCGTTCTATTTGCAGGCAAAAAACTAAGTTGATTTTGAGTTCCTTTAAGATACCCCTTACCACACAAGCCTCCCGAACCTATTGCAATCTGCGATTGCTCTATCTGGTAGCGCTCTCGCCTACCAGACCCACCTCCTAAATAGACTATTACTCGCTGCTTTTGAAAAGGCTTAAGATGAGTCCATCCCAACGGTGCTAAAATACCACCCAACAACAAGGTGATAAAAAAGAAAGTTCTGCCAATATTCGCCAACCAGAGCAATAGCGCCCCCGAAAGCAAAATAATCACAGCCGTGCCAAGGTCAGGCTGCTTAAGAACAAGAAGACAGCTAATCAATAAAACCAAAACAATGATAAAAAACCTAAAGGAATGGCTTCTTGTGTCCTCCGGAGCCAACGTGGCAACAAAGAAAGCAGGGAAAAAAAGCTTGGCCACCTCAGAAGGCTGAAATTTAATGACCCCTAAATTAATCCATCGCTGAGCACCAAACCCAACACTCCCCAAAACAAGAGTAAACGCCAAAAGAAGTAAAGTAGCATAGTAACAAGCATTTCCCCATCGCTGCAATAGACGGTTATTCATAAAAAAAACCGCCAGATAAATTCCAATCCCTGTCACAACACCAAACAGCTGCTTATAAAAAAATATTGATGGCCACGCACCGGAAGAATAGGTGGAACTATAAACAAAAAAAAGCCCAATAATCGATAACACGACCACCAAGATAAAATTCACCCAGTCGCCGTAATGCAACATTCGTCGGTCAAAATCAAAAAATAAGCCCTTCCGCATCCCACTCCCATGTTTTAAAGATTTTTGCTATTCCTTTAGTGTAAGAAAATTTGCAGAAATAGGCGACAGTATTTAATTAGAATAAAATCCAAAAACCTGATTATGTGGCGTAAATTTAAGTAATAAAAAAAGCCCTGTTTTTACAAGGCTTATATTTTAACAGGATTTAATCCTGAAACTGGTCGGGGCGGCCAGACTCGAACTGGCAACCCCTCGCTCCCAAAGCGAGTGCGCTACCAAATTGCGCCACGCCCCGACTCAAAATCTTTCAATGTTCTGGAATTTAGTTTACCCAAGGTCAAAAGCCATTGCAAGCATTTTCCAAATCTTACGCTAACTTCTTTGTTGACCTTATGGGGTGAGTGGTGGGGGTCGAACCCACGACCCTCGGAGCCACAGTCCGATGCTCTGCCAGCTGAGCTACACTCACCATCCCATTCTTTAAGTATAGAAACGTTCGAATGAAAATGCAAATTCTCTTTTCAATACATTTCTTGACGCCACAATCTAAAATTTTTTAACGTGTAATGAGAGAATTTATTGTTATACATTTTTCCACATGAGATTTAATCTCAGAGAAAATCCTAACACCGGAGTACCCTATGAAAAAAACATTTGTTTTAACCCTTGGAGCAACGCTATTGCTCTCTGCATACCTAAGCCCAACCATCTATGAAATTACAGAAATTGAAGCCATTGCATCCTTTATAAAAAATGCACTCGCAAAAGAACCCGGCCCCTGCGCCGTCGTAGCCTTTGACATTGACAATACTATTTTAAGAGGTGTTAATCCTGCAGCAACCGACGAATGGTTTGGAGAAAAACTAAAAGAGTATACCACTATGGGTCTCAGTTCCGACCAGGCCGTAGAAAAAATTTTACCAGAACATCTCCAAGCGCATCGCACCACAAAAGTAGAAGCTATTGATGATGACGTAGAAACACTAATAGATGCACTGAAACACAAAAATATTCACGTAATAGCGCTTACCGCACGCGCACTAGATTTTGTAGACATAACCATACGACAATTGCATGATGTAAAAATTGATCTCACTCCCCACAAGCCCTTTGATGACCCTTGGCAACGTTGCTATGAACTAAGCGGATTGCCAAAAATGGCCTATTATATCCCAGGAATTATTCTCGCCTGCGGTAATGATAAGGGCATGGTTTTTGAGCATTTTTTACGCCAACTCAAGTACAGGCCACATTTAATTGTTTTTGTTGATGACACACGTAAAAACATTGATGCCGTCGAACGCATGTGCAAACGACTTGGCATTAAATCTGCCTGTTGCCTTATTACAAAAGCAAAATTAGGCATAGCCCCAACATCCGGCACACGCTTTAAAGAGAAGTCCTTAATTGCATGATGTGAAAATTAAATCCCACACCCCTTAAAGCAATGTTTCGACGTATTTTACCAATTCGTCAAAATTAACAATCTTTTCGGCTTTGTCATCATCAAGCTCAATATCTAGCGCCTCTTCGATCTTCATAATGATTTCGACACGATCAAGGGAGTCTGCTCCCAATTCATCAAATGTCTGCTCCCCCTTAATCTCATCAGACTTTATAGAGAGCTGATCTGCGACAATTTTACGAAGCCGAACGGCCACATCTTGTGTATGCGTCATACCGCAATGCTCCTTAAAAGTTTCACCCGACGCACTACTTCGTCACGGCCTAATAACGCAACCAACGCAAAAACAGACGGACTATTAACCTGCCCAGTCAAAGCATAACGCAACGGTTTTGCAAGAATAGGCAGTGGAACGCCATGCTCTGCGCATAACTTTTTAATCAATTGCTCAACAGAACCAACCGTAACAGGATTTAATCCTGAATCTAAATGTTCAAGCCGTTCTTCAAATTCTTTCAAAAGGGCCTTTTGGTATACCAGTTCTTTGTGCCCATGACCCAGTTCGTTATATACATTAAATATTGCCCCTCTTACCTTATAAGTTAATTTAATGAGCTCATTCTTTGAATAGTGACACGT
>CAYRPI010000002.1:29982-31321 GCA_964426225.1 uncultured Candidatus Babeliaceae bacterium
CACTCTGGGCCGTCCAACCAACCTCTCCTGGAGGCGGCAACAACGCAGGCAACGTATGCAAAGCAGCAACAAAATCTCGCAACTCTACCAACGTAGACACACGTTCTTTATACAATTCCAACGCGTGAGCAATCTGCTCCGCGCTCCATGAAGAGCACGACGTTGCCAAGAAACTTGGATCAACTTGCTCATGAATAGAATTGGCAAGCGCTTCTGTCGACCGTCGACGAATATACATTCCATTCATCCACCGCAACTTTGCCATATCAAAAATAGCACCTGACTTGTTAACATGAGAAAGTGAAAAAAACTTTACCATCTCTTCACGAGTAAAAATTTCTTGATCCCCATGCGCCCATCCAAGACGAACTAAATAATTACAGAGCGCATCCGGCAAAAAACCCGCAGAACGATACTCCACAACGGACGTTGCGGCATCACGCTTAGAAAGCTTCTCCCCGGATGGCCCTAAAATTAACGGCAAATGAGCAAATTCTGGAATTTGTGCACCCAATGCCTCATAAAGTAAAATCTGTTTTGGAGTATTAGGAATATGATCTTCACCACGAATAACATGAGAAATATTCATTTCGATATCATCAACCACCGCAACAAAATTGTAAAGCGGCGTTCCATCAGAACGAGCTACAACAAAATCACCGCCCAATTGGTCAACATCAATGGTTATAGGCCCACGGATCAAATCATTAAAACTGACCTGCTTCCTATTTGAAGGCAGTCGAAACCGCAAGACACTCTGCCCATTTTCTTCGTGCACAGGATCAGACCAATAGACCTTCCCACCATCCAAAAGACGGTCTATATAAGTTTTATAGAGAACAAACCGCTGCGTTTGATACGCAATCGGCTCCTCACTCATAATATCAACCCAAGAGAATGCCTCAAGAATCGAATCTACATACATCCGTTTTGAACGTTCAAGATCCGTATCTTCTATTCGCAGAAGATACGTCCCCCCTTGTTGTCGCGCGAAGAGCCAATTGAAAAGCGCAACACGCAAACCACCAATGTGTAAATACCCCGTAGGCGACGGAGCATAGCGAACCCTAATGGGACGCCCGTTTTGATCGCTCACGCGCATCATCCTTCAATTATGCAAGATACTCAAGCTTAGCTTGTGCCATTTCGGCCCACGAAGAACCTTTATCTGTACGACTCAAAAGATCTTTCCAAGCAACAGAGGCTGCTGCACGATCCCCTGCGTCAAACAGAATGAGCCCTTCATAATAAAGAGCTCTATCACGCTGTGAATTTTTTACATCACTCGCAATAGCATGCAGTTCATTCTTTCCCTGAGCCTGCACCTTTGCATCCTTCG
>CAYRPI010000002.1:31331-42207 GCA_964426225.1 uncultured Candidatus Babeliaceae bacterium
CAGCGCTTTCTGTATATTCAAGTGCCTGATCAAATTTCCCATCATGTAATGCAACATCTGCATTAAATAAAAGGAAATAAGGAGCCACCGAAGATCGAGAAAACTGACTATACCCCGCAGAAAGCTCTCGGCCTGCCTGTTCCCACAAATGCGCCACATTTTCATGAATCGCACGATCAACAAGCTCAATGCACCGGGAAAGCGCCAGTTGCGCCCGCTCATCACGGCTTTTCGCATACCAACGATATCCAACCACATCCGCAGCCAAAAAAGCAACTATAGCTATACCCACAAGCATATACCGATTGCTACGATTACGCTTGATATTCTGGTTATACCATTCTGACATTACCATATACTACTCCGTTAGATCTAACTTGGTTGATCTGAGCCTTCACCTTCTGGATGAGCCTTTTTACTACGCTCCGCTCGAGCTGTGCGTACTTCATCACGCCGCAACGCACGGTCCGCTTTAGTCACAAGAATTTTTTTGCCATCATAAAAACCACATACAGAGCATACCTGATGCGGAAACTTTGGCGTACCATCACAAGCACCCTCAAAACAGAGGTTCACTGGTTTTGGATCAATTCCCTTATTAGCACTACGCATATCGCGACGGGAACGGGACAATTTTCTTTTTGGAACTGGCATATATAACCCTCAAAAGCACAAATAAAATCACAAACAAAACGCTTTATTCTCTCATATCTTCTAGTGTACAGGAAAAGAAACCAGGGGCAAGCCTCCTTAAGTACGACGGACCCAACGGCCCATAAAATCTTGTTCTATCATTCCACTAAGCTGAAGCCCCACTAACCTTTTTTGAAGCTCAAGCGGCGCATAATCAAATCGCTCCATAATCTCATCAAAACCCTGAGCCTCACGACAAAATTCCACAATAGGGTCTTCTACAAAAACCCTTAATACTCTGTTGTAAAACACTATCAGACTTTATAACTCCCTTAACATCTCCAGAAAAACCACAGGCCTGAAAAATATCAACCGCAGAAGAGACCAACACGGCTCCCTCACGCAACAACGTATGGCACCCCACACTCAATAAATCCGTTATCGGACCCGGAACTGCGCCCACTTCGCGCCCCTGTTCAAGTGCAAAATAAGCCGTAATCAAAGCTCCACTCTTCTCTGCCGCTTGAATTACCACCGTCGCTTTACTCATACCTGCAATAATTCTATTCCGCGCCGGAAAATTTCCCGGCAATGCCTGCATCGCAAGAGGAAAAGGACTCACCAAAGCCCCCCCTTGCTCACGAATACGCATAAAAAGTCTTTTATTTAATGCCGGATACGGATTCAAAAGACCTGAACCTATAATAGCACACGTCTTACCTCTCACATCCAACGTTACCTCATGCGCCATCGCATCCGCACCAAGCGCCCCACCACTGACAACACCCCAACCCGCCTGGACAAAATCTGGAATCAACCGCTCTATAGCCTGACGCCCGTAAACATTCGCTTTTCTGGAACCCACAAGAGCTACCGCAGGATCAAACGCTGAAAGCCGCTCCCCCCACCAGTAAAGCACTAAGGGAGGATAATGTATCTGCTTTAAAAGCGCAGGATAATCATCATCATAAAGAGTGCACCACGAAACCGACTGGCTCTCAATAAGCTCTAATTCTCTCTCCAACAAAAGCGATTGCGAAAGCCCATAAGAAAGCGCTTGCGCTAACGCTAGCGGGAGATCCACGCGACTACAAAAGTCCTGCGTACTCCAGAGATAAATCTCAGAGATTTTTTCGGCGCCTAGCGCCCGACAGAGTCGCTGAACTGTGGCAGGACCAATTCCAGGAATTAACGAAAGATGAAGAAGAGTCCTGCGCACAAAAAACCGTCCTTACGAAGCCACTTCAGTACGATCAGGCGTCAATTCCTCAGCCTCAACCTCTTCGCCTTCGACTCCAGGAATAACCGCCATACCCATAAGTCGCTGATCCGGAGACAAGCGAATTAGACGTACTCCAGCTGCTTGCCGACCCATGGTCCGAATCTCTTTTGGTAAAAGTCGAATTATTTTTCCAACCACATCTATCAATAATAAACTCGATAGATCATCCACAACAGCAAGGCCTATAACGTCCCCATTACGCTGTGTTGCTGGAATAGTGCGCACACCCATGCCACCACGATGAGCAATTCGGAAATCCGCAACAGAAACACGCTTCCCATAGCCACGTTCTGTAGCAAACAACAGGTCACGAGCTTCCTCAGCAATTACCTCCATACCCACAACGCGGTCACCTTCACGCAAGCGCATTCCACGCACACCCGCAGCTTGACGGCCCATGCAACGCACTTCAGTCTCTTTAAACCTAATTCCTTGTCCCTTCGCAGAGGCAATGACAACAGAATCATCCCCAGAGCTTAGGGCGCAGAAAGCCAATTCATCGCCTTCTCGCAAGGAAAGAGCACGAATCCCCGTACTGCGCACCGATGAAAATTCAGATGCCTTTGTACGCTTAATCACACCTTCACGCGAGACCATTACTAAGAATTTATCTTCAAAATCACGGGTACATACCAACTTAACTACTAATTCACCGGGCTGAAGAGGCAAAATATTTATAATTGCACGCCCTTTAGCAATCCGAGATCCTTCAGGAATTTCGTAAACACTCTTTGTATAAATGCGTCCCAAATTGGTGAAGAAAAGAAGCTCATCGTGATTATGTGCGGCAAAAATATCCTGAACCACATCATCCGCTTCATCCAAGGTTGCCATTCCCTGCTTACCTTTTCCCCCACGATGCTGAACCCCGTATAAATCTAACGGAACACGCTTTATATAACCCTTGCGAGTTAAGGTAACAACAACGCTATCATCAGGAATAAGGTCTGCCTCAGTAAAATCTCCAACAGCCCCCTCAATACGAGTGCGCCGCTTATCCGCATAAAGCTCGGTACATTCAACCAACTCTTTACGAATCTCCGCACGTAATTTTTCAGGATCCTCAATAATACCTTTTAAAAACAGAATCTGCTCTCTTAATTTGGCAATATCGGCAAAAATTTTATCTCTCTCAAGACCGGTTAACCGTTGAAGCCGCATCTCAAGAATAGCTTTACTCTGAGCAGGAGTAAGAGAATATTTTGCAAACAACCTCTCCAGAGCTTCTTCAGCATCCTGAGACGTCTTAATAAGCTGAACAACATCGTCAATGTTATTAAGCGCTATAATAAAGCCTTCGAAAATATGCTCACGCTCACGCGCACGCTCAAAATCATACACCGTACGACGATAAATTACCGTACGCCGATGCTCAAGAAACTCATCCAAAAGACGACGTAACTTAAAGACTAGTGGACGATTGTCCAAGAGCGCCAACATTAAAATACTTACAGAAGACTGCAAGGGCGTATACGTAAAGAGTTGATTGATAATCACTCCTGGAATCTCTCCACGCCGCAACTCTATAACAAGCCGCATTCCCCTGCGATCAGATTCATCACGAATATTTGAAATACCCTCAATAACCTTATCTTTAACCAGATCGGCTATTTTTACGATGAGATCTGCTTTAACAACCTGGTACGGCAATTCCGTAATAACAAGCGCAGTACCTTTTTTAGTCTCTTCAGCGTCTATAACACCACGAAGAATAACATTCCCACGGCCCGTTCGATACGCCTGTACAATGCCAGCGCGCCCGCAAATAATACCACCCGTAGGGAAATCAGGTCCCGGAATAATTTTAAAAAGCTCTTCTTCAGAAAGTTCAGGATTGTCTAAAATCCTAAGACAGGCCTCTATAACCTCTCCAAGGTTATGAGGAGGAATAGCAGTAGCCATACCAACCGCAATACCCGATGTACCATTAATCAAAAGCTGGGGCAATCTACTCGGCAACACTACCGGCTCAACCGTTGAATCATCAAAGTTTGGAGCAAACGCTACCGTTTTTTTATCAATGTCAAACAGCAGTTCTTGTGCAATTTTTTGCATTCGAACTTCGGTATAACGCATAGCAGCGGCGCTATCTCCATCAATAGATCCCCAGTTACCTTGCCCATCAAGCAAGGGATACCGTTTAGAAAAGTCTTGCACCATGCCAACCATGGTATTATAAACCGCAGAGTCGCCGTGAGGATGGTACTTTCCAAGCACGTCACCAACTACGCGAACAGATTTGTGGTAAGGTCTATTATAAAAGAAACCTAACTGATGCATCGTGTAGAGTACTCGTCGATGCACGGGCTTTAAGCCGTCGCGCACATCCGGTATTGCACGGCTCACCACAACAGACATTGCATAGTCGAGAAACGACGATTGCAACTCTTCTTCAATTAACACCGGCTTTATACGTTCCTGCATATCAGGGGCCCTTTTAGAAAACCAGATTCATTACGCGGCATATTCTTTTAGATACAAATAGTATACACGTTTTCGTAAAAATTGCCCCATTTTTTATATGTAAAAATAAGAATAAAAACTATGCGTTATGCTACCTGCTTAACCAGCTCTTCAGCGCTCTTCTTTGCCTTCTGGATCAGCTCAAAAAGATGATTAAAAACATTCTCGTCAAGATCTCTATCAATATAGAGTTTTCCCTTGAATCTTTTTTGCACCAACTGTGCCGCATCCATACCTTCACCATTTTTCGCCGTAAAAATAGCTATCTGATCTTTGGGATCAAAAGTAGTAATTACAGCGACAAGCTGCCCAATACGACCATCGCCATTCACTTCAATTGACGGATTAAAAACAGCCAACATAAGCGCATTGCATCCCAGCATTGCCACATTTTTTCCATCCGTAACTGTTGCAGAAAAAATGGCCGCTTGCTGTTTTTTATCAAGTTTTTCACCCATCAAATCCAAGATTCCATCAATCCCAGGAAATCTATACCCCTGAGTGGAAACCATAAGTATATTAAGCCCTTTCCCCGAACACTCTGTATTCAAAGAACAATTATTAATTTTCGCACTTAAAATAGTATAAATAACGTCTGGATCAAGCTCTTCCGCAACCGCAATCAAAGACTCTATTTTCTGAATATACCCAAATGCTAATGCATAGACCAACAGACTCCACCCTGAATTCGACTGGGCTTGAAAAAGTATGTTTTTAGTTTTTTTATCAAAAGTCTCGATAGTATCAATAAGCAATTTAAAATCATTATATTCAGCAAGAAATTCGAGTGCATACATCATTATATTCATTTTATTTACATCATCTTGGTCACAAAATAAGGATGGTAACGCCTCTGGCCACTTTATTTTTATGATCTTTAATATTTTCCGAATCAAAACTCCATTGTTATTAGAAACTGCAACCATTAGAGGCGACTGTCCCGCTTTATTTTTAGAAATAAAAACTTCTTTCTGGAGCTCAGGACTAAGCCCTTCTATCGCTGAAAAAAGAACGTTCATTTTCCCTTCAAAATCATCCCAACGACCATAATTCGGGAAAAACAAGGCCGCTTTAAAAATAGAAGCTTTTTCATTCGCAGGAAATCCCTTTATTATTTCAAACACCTCGTTGCTAGCCTCAGAATCCCCCCAATTAATAACACGAGCTAAAACAGAATTTGAACCCTTTTGCAACAAAACAATCTTCTGTTTTACCAATTCTTTCTGTTTCTTGAAAAAATCCATAGAGAGCTTAAACAAGCCCTTTATCCCAAACGCATTCAGGACTCTAGTTTCCCAATAAGAACTATCCTTATCCCACTTTTCAATCCCCTCTAATCGTTTGGCAAAAAGAGCAGAAACGTGATCCCCTAATAAGAACTGTTCTGTTCTCGAAACAAGCTCGACATAATCATTCCAATCACCTTCTACAAAATTAAAAGAATTTAGAATGTTTTGTATAACCGAGAGATAAAATGTTTTTTTCACAGAACTCAAAGACTCATGTTCTTCCAGATAACCACCAATTTTTTCAATCGCATCAATTTTGTCGCTATTCAAAGCCCAATTACCACAAAAAAGATAGTTTTCGTCTTTTACTAATGGAAGAGGGCCACTCACTCGTGTAAGGTCTAAGGCATAAGCATTAAGCAACAGCGCTGCAAGCTCTGGACTCAATTCCTTTAATTGGGGTATAAAATAACTAGCATTTTCACTCTCCTCAAGAGAACTGACAACTCCCTCTTTTTTAATACCCAAAACCTCTCCATGCTGCCCCCTTGAAATCCTAATTCTAAACTCTTTCTCAGGACCTTCGAACAATTCCTCCCCTCCATCCCCTTCTCCCGCCTGCGCAAGAGGCTCCGTCGTGGCTTCGTTCCCTTCATCCCTTTTATTGAGCTTTACAACGATTATATCAATGTTGTCAGTGTTGATGATCCCAATATTTGCAAAAAGAGCTTGAGCCAAACGACTAATATAAACAGCCCCAAAGTCTTTTTTTTGAATTTCGCTATCCCAATCTTTTACATCCTTAAATAAATTAAGGCCCAGAATATGGTTAAGCATAATAATGAGATTTCTTGTCAGGGAATGTAACTCATACCCCACCAGCCCCCCATCTACAACAAATGCATCATAAACTTCACCGTCTAACGTAATAACGTTCTTATAAAGACCCGTTGTAGCATCAAATTTATTTTTATCTAACAAGGTACTATTCGAGGGAAGACAGATAGCCATCACTTTGAGAGGTTTTGCCGTAGAAGTTTTTGTATTAAGCACCAGGGTATAAATGGCATAGGGTATATTATTTTTCAAGACCATATCAAGCCAGTCAGCATGCATAGTATCATTACTAAGGTCATAAACGGAATATTCAATCCACGTTCCATCCCCCAGTTTCTTTCCCGGATATTTTTCATAAAACTTCTTAATGCCATCCGGAATTATCACAGGCTCAACCGGATTTAATCCCCACAGTTGACGTTTTATCGCATCCACAGAATAAGGAGCTTCGTTCGAACCACCGGAGGCCCACAACGAACCATTAAATGCTAAAATATTAACTATGTTATGAAGTGTAGTCTCAAAACAATCGGGGAAAACAACACTAGGATATTGTGATGGAGCCACTCCTCTATAACCAGCTAAAGTTGGTATAATCGATAGTTTCCAATTTTGAATAACTCCAGTCGCAGAAGCTTTTACAAAATCAACGCCCTGCTTTTTGAGTTCCTCAAATACAAACGTTGCAAGCTCCTGAAGTGTAAAACTCTCTCCAAGCCATCCCGACGCAGAGGTAGGATTTAATTCTGTAAAATTGACCTCTTTTAAAGAACTCGAACAGAGTGCATCCAGAAAATCTTTTAGATCTTTTCTAGTGCCCATTTTTTTATAGGCAAATCCAAAGAGCAGATAGAGCGTCATATTTTTCTGATAAATAGGATCTTTATTATCGCCCCAAAAATTGCTCTCCACCAAAGATAAATCAATGGCTTTAGCAAAATCTTGTAAATTTTTGTTCTTTTTTTTACCCACCAACTTCTCTATTTTCTTACTAAGATCTTTAGAACGTTCAATCTTTTCTTCAATAATCAATCTAATAATGCCACCCACCATCGCTGGGGTAAGGTAAAAGCCGGGATTGGCTGAATTGTCGGTAATGCGAAAATCGGGATTATTTCGGTTAAGCAAAAAACCAAGAATCTGCCCCATGCTACTTTTTGGATCAACATAACGCATGTAATTTTCCAAAATACCCGCAGAGTTTAAAATCATTCCTATAGAGACCCCATAGCAGACACAGTCTCGAATCTCTTTCGGAAATTTTTCCGGGAATTTACTCGCCACGAGCGCAGAATTTTTAGTCAAAAGAGGATCAAAAGCTCTCACCTTTTCCGTGCCACTAAAAAGCCCGGTCAACACTATTAAAAATCGCCAAAACAGACCATTACGAACCATGATACCTTCTCTCCTTTACCCACTACTTTTCCCAAGGGACAAACCCTATCTTCAGCACTCTAGCTAAATTCGCACAATAGAGTCAAGAGCCTTGTTTTTGCGTATTATGTAAAAATTTCTTGCAATGTTTTTATTGAATCTGCTATGCTTATTATATGATAATATATATTTTGAAATAAAAAATCTAACTATAAAGAAGAGTCTCAGGGAGCAAGTTAATGAAAAAAATTCTTTTTCTGATGGTATTTGCCATAAATTTCATTTCGGCAACTAACAACACGACGTCATCATCAACACCACCATCAAATCCCTATAAAGACGTCCTTTTTGCACACGCAAAGTTTGCAGGAACTATAAAGGACGAGTTGCTCAAAACGGCAGAATCATTTAAAGAGCAGCTTAAGAAAAAAGGCACTATTAACAAGAAATTCAAACCAGAACAGGTCCCACAGGCAAAAGAACCGGATTCTAACCAACCATTTAAATACTGCCAATCGATACTGCATCTAGCCATCTCTCTAAAAGGAAAAATCGCCCTAGTGCCCGAGCCAGAAAAATTGCAAGATTTAATCCTGACAACAGAGAACTTACCATGGTTTTGGAACGATGGTACGTACACCAAAAATAAAGAGACGTATGAAGTTAAGTTTCATGACAAAAGCTACACAAGCACGTACAACACGATAAAAAAAGAGTGGGAATGTGACGATAACAACAAAATGAGCTATCTAACCTACTACGAGTACCTGGTCGAAAAAAACCATAGCCGCAACACATTTGTGCGCCATCTCGTGGAAGAAGAGATGAAACCAAATGGTACTTTTGACAAAATGCTCCCCTATTATAAATTTGGCAAAAACTATAAATTGGGCAAAGAAAATTACGCAAAAAATAAAAAGCTTTACATCGCTTTCTTCACCCAAATAATACTGGAGGAAGAAAACCATCCAGGCTCCTACACTTTCTATAGCGCTTATGATACAAGTTTTGAACTTGCATACGATTTTATAACTATTTTATACAACTACCTTAATATTGAGGGAGGTCGTCGGGAGCGTATACGGCCAGAAGACCAATTCCTCTACACATCCGTAGAAGACTTTTTTAAAAAAAATCCGCTAGAAGATCCACTGATTGCACAATGGACCGACGGAAGTGGTGATAATAGGACTGCGACACTCATGTCCTGTAATATTTTTTTATTTGGAAATGATGACGCAGAAGTCGAAAACTCTCTAGCCTTTTTTCTAAGCAATCTTTCCGTGCACAGCAATTGGATCTTTGAAATTATACAAAAACTCTGTAAAGAAAATAATCTAACCGAGCCAAGCAAACAGACCTTTGAAAATCTTTATAATGAATACCAAAAAATTGGTGGCAAACTAAGACAAATCTTTATTCCCCCTCAGGCAGCTAATACTATCTCCTACCTCTCCATGGCATTTGGTGTACCATTCTTCGCAAGGAATATCTACCCAAAGTTTTTTTCTGCAACCAGCTGCATAAGATGCTTAACAAACTACCTTACACAAGAAAATAACCCGACGAGCCAAAATCCTAAACCCGACTACCAACTTCTCACCACCACTAGGGTCCTTAACCTGCTGCGCACCCACCCAGAAAACCCTTGCTTCCAACTAAACGGCCTTGGTGATATACAAGCTAGACTCATCCATTCCCACGAACTGTTTTTCGATCCTAAAGCATCCCAAAAAGCGGGGATCAAAACCATTTACTATTTCGCCGACCCAGACGGAGAAAAAAAACAGATCGCCGCACGGAAGAAATTGGAAACCTACATTCGTGACAACCTCTTTAATGCACTTGAGACAGGTAAAAAAAGCTCTCCTGAAATAGGTGAAAAAAACCCTCTTAAAGAGAAAAGGTTATGGAGCCTCTACAAAGCCATGCAACCTGTTTCCACGACAGAAGGATAGCGTATTTCTTAAAAGAAAAAACAAAAAAATAGCTTTCTTGAGATTCCTGTTTATTAGATTTCCTGATACACTGTTAAATAAAAGGTTTCTCCACACATTCGAAATAATACATGGATATAAAAGATATTAATTTAAAAGACTTTACGCCTGATCGCGTTCGCAACTTCTCTGTCATTGCCCATGTTGACCATGGAAAATCAACACTATGCGACCGACTGCTTGAAGTTACCGGCACTATTTCTAGCCGAAATAAAAACGAGCAATTCCTTGATCAACTCCAAGTTGAACGGGAACGGGGAATTACCGTCAAAGCCCAAACCGCCTCCATGTTCTATGAATATGGCGGGAAGATGTATCTGCTCAATCTTATCGACACCCCCGGGCATGTTGACTTTAGTTATGAGGTCTCTCGCTCTCTTTACGCGTGCCAAGGCGTTCTTTTGTTAGTGGATGCAACACAAGGTGCACAGGCACAGACTGTTGCAAATTTTTACCTAGCATTTAATCAAGACCTCGCCATTGTACCAGTCATAAATAAAATTGACGTCCAGACCGCTCATACCGATATCGTAGAACGCGAACTTAAAACACTGTTCGACTTTGACCCCAAAGATATTCTTCGCGCATCTGCAAAAACAGGACTGGGAGTCCCAGAAATTTTACGCGCCGTTGTTGAACGTATACCGGCTCCCATTTCAGATAATCAAGAACCTCTTAAAGCGCTGCTTTTTGATTCCTGGTTTGATGAATATCAAGGCGTAATCGTCCTCATTGCCGTTAAAAACGGATCAATCTCAACAGGCGATCAGATTATGCTTGCCCAAACAGAAAGAAAATACGACGTTCTTGAAGTTGGCTTACGCTTCCCAGACCGCGTCCCCGTAAAAACTCTCTATGCAGGGCAAGTAGGGTACCTAATTGCAGGAATGAAATCGGTTCGTGAAGCCCGAGTTGGTGACACCATTCACCATGTAAAGAAAGAAGTCACTCCTTTTCCTGGATTTAAACCGGCTCAGCCAATGGTCTTTGCAGGAATTTATCCGGTTGACAGCTCTGATTTTGAAAATTTACGAGATGCTATCGAACAGCTCACGCTTAAT
>CAYRPI010000002.1:42217-45304 GCA_964426225.1 uncultured Candidatus Babeliaceae bacterium
GATGCCAGCGTTTCGGTGGAAAAAACAAGCTCTTCAGCTCTAGGTATGGGTTTCCAGTGTGGATTCTTAGGTCTTTTGCATATGGATGTTTTCAACCAACGGCTTGAACAAGAATACGGACTATCCGTTATTGCAACCGCTCCTAGCGTATTATATGAAGTGGTTATGACCAATGGAACGATTAAAAAGATTGGTAATCCTTCGGCATTTCCTGATGCGGTGACTATTGAAGAGATTCGAGAGCCTATAATTGACGCCACCATTATTCTTCCCAAAGAATATATTGGAGCAATTTTAAAGCTCTGCCAAGAGAGACGCGGCGTTCAAAAAAACTTTACCTACCTGAGCGAAGATCGCATTATCCTAGTTTACAAATTACCCCTTAATGAAATAGCATCAAATTTTTACGATCAACTTAAGTCGCTATCATCTGGCTATGCTAGTTTAGACTATGAACGCGCAGGCTATGAGGCTGCCAAACTAGTAAAAATGGATATATTATTAGGCGGGAAACCGGTAGATGCTCTCTCAATGATTGTGCATGAGGATAATGCCTTTTACATTGGTAGAGACATCACACAAAAACTTAGAAAAACTATCCCTCGGCAACTATATGAAGTTGTTATTCAAGCTGCCATTGGAGCAAAAATAATTGCACGCGAAACCGTTTCTGCGCTCCGCAAAGACGTTATCGCTCACTGCTCTGGTGGAGATATTACACGTAAACGCAAATTGCTTGAAAAACAAAAAGAAGGCAAAAAACGTATGAAGCAAGTTGGATCTGTTGAGGTTCCTCAAGAAGCCTTCCTTGCTATTTTGAAAAAAGAAAGCTAATCATGTCACGCACATTTTCGGGTCATATCCATATTTTCCATGCTTTTGACATTGGAGAAGATATTGACCTGGAGCTAATAAAACAAAAACAAATTCTTACACGAAGACCACTAATTCCATCAAAGTATTTTAAAAACTACCATAAACCCTTATTGGTCGAACTACCCCATCCACACACAACATCATTCTGCGAGAGCGTAAAGCTTTACCCCTTTGGAGTCCTCTCTCTGCATTACAAAGTTCCTTTTAATTCAACACTCGAAAAATTGCGTAAAGATATCGCGCAATTGGACAATGAATACAGAGAACAGAGTGTAAGCGACGCCTCTTTGATCTATAAAAACACAGAACCCGCCATTAAAAAAGCAACCTTCTTTCACATCAGCAAGTCCTACCTTATTATCCAGCTCGACACCGTAGGAGAGCTCTCCGGGAAACAGGTAGCAGAAGAGTTTGGCGGGATGATTGTCTCTATCCTTCGCTTTGAAGACGAGCAATTATCAGAACATAAGAAGGATGATATCCTAAAAGGTGCCTTTGGATACTATCGCGGAGACTTAATCGTTATTGATACCGATGCAGCCTTTTTATATGATGATGAATTTGAAGAAGCACTCGATCTTTTTGAATTTGTTAACATTCAACATCTAGAACTCCAATACTTTGACCGAATACTTGATAAACAACTTACCCAAGCTTATAATCGCGGCAACCTTCCCCCTAAACTCAAGGAATATATGCCGTTGTGGGGAACGTTAAATCTGACCAGCGTGGATAATCTAGGAATGTTAAAAGTTGAAATTTCTGTTATCACCGAACGGTTAGAAAACAGTATTAAACTCGCGGGCGAACCGTATTATTCAGAGCTCTATTCTGCGCTGTCAGCCGTCCTTGACCTTGAGAATTGGAAAGTATCAATCGAACGTAAACTTACAATCGTTCGCGATATAAGTTCGCTCTATGAAAGCCGCGCCGAAATCATACGCGGAGACATTTTCAACGTTCTCATTACAGTGCTTATTTTCATGGAACTGATGGTCGGAATCATCCACTATTGGGTATAAATATATCTTCACGCATTCTATTAGCGCTTGGATACCTTCGAGTATTCAAGCGCTTTCTGGTAAAAGCATTAAAAAGCCCTATTTAGCGACCACTACTTTTGCAGGACGCAAAACACCGTCTTTAAATAGATACCCCTTCTGCACAACATCTACTATAGAGCCAGGAGCCTTGCCCGCCATTTCAATGTGAACAACAGCCTCCTGTCGAGACGGATCAAAAAGATCCCCCGGCGGCATTTGCACTACCCCATTACGATTGAGAAAAGCAACGAGCTCGCGATAAATAAGCTCTATGCCCTGAAAACGAGCACTCTCTTGCTCCCCCAAACTCTCTGCACCAAGTTCAACCCTAGAAGCGGCTAAATCTTTTAATGCTCGCTCAAAATTATCAACAACGGGCAATAGATCTAACATTAGCATAGCCTGTGCACTAGAGCTCCAGAGCGCACGATCTTTTTGAACATTACGGCGATAATTATCAAAATCCGCTCTTAAATACAAGAGCTGCGCTTCGGCTTGAGCGCACTGCTCAGAAAGTGTGTGCTCTTCACTAAGAGTATGTGTTTCAGAAGCATTATCAGAAGCACTATCTTGCAAGAGATCCTTTTTATTACTGTCGTCCATGAACATTTCCTTAAGAGAGCTATTTTTAGTATTCTTTTTATTTAGTATGACAATAGAATGACGAAGAATCAATAAACAGAAGATTAAATCTTAAAGAGGCCTTATGTTCACCTATCCTTCAGTAACAAAATATATTTTCCTGCTTGCATGCCTTTTTTCATACCCTACCATCCATACTTATTATGATGTCTCGCTGCCCTACCATGCCCGATTCTTTCCTGGGGAACCGCGACTATGCTCCGGCCACCTAACCGACATTAATCTCCGCGTTGCCGGCACCACAGATGCCCAACATCGCGTCGAAAAAGATTCACAACTCTATGACACCTCAACCCATGGATTCATACTGTCCGCCACCCACAATCCCACCGATTTTTTATTTATAGGATTCACACTACCCTTTTATCATGTACACCATGATTACTCCTCCTATCACAGTTGCTACAGCATTAAAGAACTCGGAATGTCCGCCTTAACAGCAGGAATTGCTTTAAATGTTTTGACTACCAAAAAATTAGATTTTATAGATGTTTCAGTTGAAACCGGAATTATCTGTCCTCCCCGT
>CAYRPI010000003.1:0-786 GCA_964426225.1 uncultured Candidatus Babeliaceae bacterium
GACTAGAACGGTCCAAGACAGGGGAAATGGAGGTCATATCAATCAATCATTACTCTCAAATGCTCTATTATGTTAGTGCATTTTTATAAAAATGCAAAACTTTTTTACATAATTTTTAAAATTTTTAATTCTTGTTTCAATCTAGCTGTTTCAGAGAAAAAAATTGGAATATAAAAACTCTTCTTGTCAGATTTTACCGCATGTTTTAAATTTTTCTTTTTGTTATCAATAAATAAAACAGTGTCTATCAGGGGCCATGTGCGAAGGCATTCTTCTTTTAGTCCTATAAAGAACTCTTGGTGGGGTTTTGTTATCCAAGATGTTTCGGTTTTGGGCTGCCAAATGCTATCAAAAAGGGCGACTTCATTTTTTACAAAAATTTTTGGGTACCGTTTTTTTAATTCTTCAAGGGCAAGTGGGCCTATATTTGAGGCAAGAATGATTTTATAGCCTTTGTGTTTTAAGTTCCAGATTAAATCAATTAGGTCGAGTCGTGGAATGTAGAAAGCGGAAAGCCAGAGCCATATTTTCCTTAAAATCCATGACATAATTCCAGGCCCGCCAAAAATATGATGTTCGATAGTGGGAGCAAAGCCATTTTTTAGAAAGAACCATCCATACGTTATGCTTCCGTATGCTAGGGGAAGGAGAAGAGGGGCGATGCTGACCATAAAGCCTTTGAATCCGAAGATATGTTGTGCGAGAGCTACCACGGTCGAGTAAGATAAGGCAAGGGAAGCTGCTCCGCCATAGTTGAATTGAAATAGAACTCCGTGGAGATCAAAG
>CAYRPI010000003.1:796-7153 GCA_964426225.1 uncultured Candidatus Babeliaceae bacterium
GGCTATGGCAACGTTACGTGAAGTCAGGATTTTATTGTGCGAACCTTTGGGATCTTGGATCAAATCTTTTTGCAAAGGACCTTTTTCAAGATTAAATCCTGCTTCTATGGGAGTTGGCATTTCTTTTGCAAAGATAATAGTAGGAATGAAAAGGAGTAACCATAGTTTTTTTAGCATAGGCATGTCTTTTTTAAGAATTTAATTCTGTTGTGATGAATTTACTATAGCGTTGGGACATTTGATGTGTCAATCATTCTGGTTATTGAAGAGTGGGGGGCGTTTGTTTTAGCTAGATTTATCACGTTGCTCCAACATTTTTGTTAAATTTTCATTTTAGAAGATCAAAGTTTATGTTATTTTAAACAGTACTGTGGTGGATTTTCTATAAATAAAACTTCGGGAGCATTATGAAACTAGGGGGAATTTTTTTTCTCGTTGTTTTGGCTTTTATTATAGCGGCATTTGGTTTTTGGGCATTTAAAGGTCAATGGGATCCCGTACGACTACCGGTAGAAGTAGTTGATTCTTCAAAAAACTTTCAAAAGATTCAGCATTCTATAAAACATCTAGCGTTAATAATGGATGGGAATCGTCGATGGGCTAAAGAGCGTGGGATGAAGGCTTGGGATGGACATGAGAGTGGGACTAAGCCCGTTAAAACGTCCGTTCGTTTTTGCATAGATCAAGATATTCCGTATCTTTCATTATATGCCTTTTCGGTTGAAAATTTTAAACGTTCGCCTGAAGAGTTAGAACATCTTTTTGCTATAATTGAGGCGGGTTTAGAGGATGAAGAGCTGCAGGAGCTTATTACAAAGGGAGTTCGAATTAGATTTATTGGAGATCGATCTCAATTTCCTAAGAGCTTGCGATCTACCATAGAGAAATATGAGCAAGAGACTGCAGCAGGAGATAAGCTTATTTTGAGCATTCTGTTCTGCTACGGTGGACAACAGGAGATTGTGGCTGCTGTAAAGGAGATTGCACTTAAGGTTAAAAAAGGTATTTTAAAGCCTGAAGATATTTCTACAAAGACTATTGAGGACCATATTTGGATGACTGGTATTCCGGCTCCAGATCTTGTACTTAGAACTGGTGGAGAGCAGCGTCTAAGTAATTTTATGCCCTGGCAGTCAACGTATAGTGAACTTCTTTTCTTGGATACCTATTGGCCCGCAATAACGTATGAAGATCTAAAAAAGGTAGTAAACGTGTACATGCAGCGGCGAAGGAATTTTGGCAAATGAATGTAACGGTTTTGGGTAATGGGGCGTGGGGAACGGCGTGTGCGACACTTTTGGCTCATAACAAACATAAGGTTACGCTCTGGTGTTTTGATTCAGAGGTTGAGCGTTCTATAACCTTGGAGCGTGAAAATCGTTTTTTGCCGGGTATAAAACTTCCTTTAACTATTATGGCTACAACAGACCTCGACGTGGCTCTTTGCAATGATATTATTTTCCAGGCAGTTCCGGTCTCCTATCTTAGGAGTGTGTTGGAGGAGTGTAAGCTTCTTGCCAGGCAAGAACAGCTCTGGATATCTTTGAGTAAGGGTATAGAATCGGGCTCTCTTTTTTCTTCTACGGATATGATAAGGGATGTAATAGGTGCGTCAACGGTTTGTGCTGCTATTTCGGGTCCTAGTTTTGCCTTTGATGTGGCGCAAAAACAGCCGACTTTGGTTGTTGTTGCATCGGAGGATTCTGGCGTGAGTGCTCAGGTTAAGGATCTGGTTGAAAGCAAGTTCTTTAAATGTGTGCTTTCAAACGATCTTATCGGCATCCAAATGGTTGGGGCTTTTAAAAATGTTTTTGCATTAGGTGTTGGCTTTTTAAAAGGTGCAGGATATGGATGTAATACTCAGGTATTTTTTGTTTTAAAGAGTCTTGGGGAGCTAACGGTCCTTTTAAAAGCTGTGGGTGGCAGAGAAGAATCTCTGTATGGTCCTGCAGGAATGGGTGACATAATGCTGACCTGTTTTAGTGCGCAGAGCCGTAATATGCAGGCGGGGGCTCTGTTAGGTGCAGGAGAAGATCTTAAAATGGTTCTTAATTCTGGTATTGCTACTGCCGAAGGTATAAATACGTTAGTAAGTATCTCTTCGCTTGCGCAACGTTTTGGCGTAGAGCTTCCATTGTGTGACGCTCTTTATAAGGTAGTTTTCAAAAAAGTAAGCATAAGCGTGCTTCTTGATGCGCTTCGTGGTTAGATTGCGGGGTGGGAAATGCGTGTTTGTTGCGTTTCTACTTACCCTTGTAGCTGAACGGATACTGATTTACTAAGATCAACAATGGATCCGGGAAGTGGCTTTTGTGATTGAATGATTATTTCGTTTGCTGGGCGATTGGTGTTTGAAAAAGAAGAGACGTTAATTCCTTCTCTTTTGAGCCGAGATTCTGCATCTGCAAGTGGAATCCCTTTGAAATCAGGGACTAAACGTATGGCGCTCATTGTCCCTTCTGAGACATAAAGAGTTGCCTGTAAAGTTTCAAGTTCTTTTTCTGGTCTCGGCCATTGAGAAATTACCGTGTCGTGGGGAGCTATGTCAGGAATCATCCATATTTTTAGACGAATACGTTTAGAATCAGCCTCTTTTTGAGCCTCAGATAGGCTTAGCCCTGTAAAGAGTGGGGTCTGTAATTTTTGCGGCTGTTTTGCCACGACTAAAAAAACGGATTGGTGGGGTTTTATGCGTTGACCAGCGTGTGGAACCTGTTCTATTACGGTTCCGGGCTCAACGTCTGGTTTCTCTTTTTTTGCTAAAATACGAGCATTTAATTCTTTTTCAGAGAGTAGGGTAACGGCTTCTGCTACTGGCAAGCCAATTAGGGCAGGGGTATCAAAAGGAGTTTGTTGCACTAGGAGTGATGCACCATAAAATCCTACCAAGAAGAAAAGAAATGGAGCGAATAAAAGTGATGTTTTCATTTTATGGCCTTTTTCAAGAGGATTAAATTCTAATTAATCCTGTGTAGAAAATAGTATGCAAGGTACTCAGTAAGCCGGATTCTGTCGTATTAGGACAAAATCCTAATACGTGGTAACCATGTGTCTAAGCAACCTACCCGCGTGTTTATTCCCTATGACGAATCATAGGGCGAAACGAAATAATCGCACACGCTGTTTGGTCTTGCTCCGGGCAGGGTTTGCCCCCTACATACATTGCTGCACGTAGTCGTGCGCTCTTACCGCACGTTTTCACCCTTACCTTACAGGCATCGTAAGTGCAAGCACTATACGGTGACCATAAGGCGGTAATTTTCTGTGGCACTTTCCATGGACTTGCGCCCCCCTGGACTTGTGGTCCAGGTACCCCTTTCGTTAGGAGTCCGGACTTTCCTCAAGAAACTAGGTTGCCCTAAGTTTCCTGCGATTACCCTTCATACCTTGCATCGTAATTGTATCAAAAATGGTATCAATAGTATATTGAGAATTGCAGAATACGGTGTCCAGAATAAACTTTTATCAACCAGTAAACTTCCGGTCATAAATAAGGTTGCAGCTAGTCCGTGCGCATAAGCGCTTCTAACCAGTACTCGTTCTAAAGGGCGCCATAATAGTGCGCAGCCAAGGTGGTAGAGAACAATTTCTCCGGTTACTTGTCCTTGGACAAGTGCACTTAGGGTAACTGCTAATAGAGCAAAGCCTAGTCGTGTTGGTCCCATCTTGTTTGAGACTAAAAATAAGAAAAATCCTATTTTTACTAGGTATAAGTGCCATGCTCCCCAGAGCCCTAGTCCTATTATTTCAATAAGTAGGGCGCCTATAAAATAAAAATAAAAAATAAGCCGTCGCATAAAAGCTTAACTCACTATGGTATACTATTCTTGTTACAGGTTACACACTCTTCTTTTGTATAGTATCATGACACGTATAAGGACGCTCTTTTTTCTTATAATTTTTTCTGGGCTGGGGATTTTTTCTGGCTTTGTATTCTTTTTTATGACCAATCGATGGCTTGATCTCTCTGCTCTTGAACAGAGTGCACCTGGTCGTCCTAGCATACTGCTCGATGATGAAGGGGTAGAATGGGCGCGATTCCAGCTTGATAAGCGAGAGCCCGTTGCGCTTGCTGCGCTGCCAGATCATTTAATTAAGGCGTTCCTTGCGGCAGAAGATCACCAGTTTTTTGTTCATCATGGGATTTCAATACGAGGGGTTTTGCGTTCTCTGGTGACTAATATACGGCATTTACGTTACGTGCAAGGAGCGAGTACCATAACGCAACAGTTGGTGCGACTGTTTTTTGTAAGTAATGAGCGGACGTTGTGGCGTAAAATTCGTGAACAGCTTTTGTCGCTTCTTATAGAAAAACAGTTTTCAAAAGAGCAGATTTTAGAAGCCTATTTAAATCATGTCTATTTCGGGGCGGGGATTTATGGGGTTCAAGCGGTGGCCCAACGTTTTTGGGGAGTGTCGGTTGGGGACCTAACGGTTTCACAGAGTGCCCTTTTGGCGGGGGTTCTTCCTTCTCCTCAGCGCTATTCTCCTCTGTACAGGGAGCGCTTAGCTCTTGAGCGTAGGAATATTGTTTTAAAACGAATGCTTTCGTGCGGGTTTATATCTCAAAAGGTTTATGCGGATGCGTGCAAAGAACCGGTAGCCTTAAAGCGCCCTGCCGAAGTTTTTGCACCCTACGTGCGTGAGATGATTAGGCGCACACTTGAAGAACAGTTTGATAGGCAGACTCTTTATACGGGGGGCTTGGTAATTCAGACTACATTAAATCGAAAGGCACAAGCTGAGGCTGAGCGCACTTTCAAGCGTCACATTACACAATTGCATGGTGTTGAGCCAAAATTGGATGGGGCGCTAGTTTGTCTTGATAATGGGACTGCGGCTATTAAAGCTTTGGTAGGTGGTTATGATTATGGGGTTTCGCAATGGAATTGGGCTACTCAGGCAATTCGTCAAATGGGATCTATGTTTAAGCCTATTGTCTATACTGTTGCTCTTGAGCAGGGAAAAGAATTTTCTGATACATCTGTAGATGAGCCGCTTGTGGCAATTGGGCAGTGGGCACCGCAGAACGTAACACATTCCTTTGAGGGGACAGTAACGCTTGCGCATGCGCTTGCATTGTCTCATAATATCATTCCTGTAAAGTTGCTGCTTGAGATGGGTGTTGAAAAAATTATTGCGTGTGCAAAGAAGCTGCATCTTCCCGGTCCTTTCCCACCCTATCCTTCATTGGCATTGGGATGTACAGAATGTTCTCCTCTGCAAGCGGCTGCATTATTTAATATTTTTGCAAATCGTGGAGTTTATACTGAGCCTTATTCCATAGAATGGATAAAAAATGAGTGGGGGCAAAAGATTTGGAAGCATTATCCTCGGACTGAACAGGTTATTCCGTGGTCGATTAGTAGTGAGGTTTTGCAAGCCTTGCGAGTGGTAGGGGATCACCTTAAAGAGCGTATGCCGGATCGTTGGATTTCTGGGGATGCGGCTGGTAAAACGGGGACTACAAATGATAACCGTACCTGCTGGTTTGCAGGGGTTACTCCTACTCATTCAACGGTGGTTTGTCTGGGGCGTGATGATAATAAGCCTATGGAGCGGAAGATTTTTTCTATGTGGCACGCGCTTCCATTGTGGTTAGATTTTAATGGGCATATTGAAGATTCATCTAAAAATTTCTTTTTTGATCCTCAACTTCGGCGTATGGTAGTTAACCGCTATTCGGGGCTTCCTGTTCAAGAAGGTACTCCAAATGCCGTTACTCTTTTGTCTGCGCGGCCAGCTTTGTAGGGATATAAAAACAGGCCACACTCGTTTGGGAGTGCAGCCTGTCGTCTATTATGTAGTTGTTTTTACTCGTTAATACAGTTCTCTGAGTCTTAGCCGCGTGGGGAGTTGTTTCTGTTGAGCGTGGTGTTGAGAAGTGTAAGAAGGGCGGTGGTAGGCATAAGATTTGCAAGTTGAGTTGGATTGTTTAACAGATTAAAGGCTGTCTGTAGAGCGCTACTCGGTGTGATTCTGTTTGTTAAGAGAACACCTAAAGCTTGTGATGAGTTTTGTGTGGCTGCCTTAAAAGCTGTGTGGTACGCCGCATTAGTTGTGTTTTGAGTAACCGCATTTTGCAAAGGCATGCTTTGGTTCATAGCGGTTGCTTGTATTTCGACTGCAAGAAAGCAGAGAGATAGTTTAAGTAGGGTTTTAGTTAAGTTACACATGGACTATTTATCCTTCTTTTTAAGAGGTTTTTCAAATTTAACATTTTTATAAAAACAAATATATTGCATTTATTGACACTTATTATATATAATTCATTATATTTGTCAATAAAAATATTAAAAATACAATGATCAAATACCAGATTGATATGTGCGATGGTTTTAGCAGGAGGGAAATTTG
>CAYRPI010000003.1:7218-8218 GCA_964426225.1 uncultured Candidatus Babeliaceae bacterium
AAAATATTAAACGGGTGCAGTCTCTGTATTTGGACTGTTAAATGCATCGATTGACGCAATTAATGTATTAATGTGTTTAAGTCGGGCTTGAATCGCGACTTCTTTTTTACTACCATGCCATTTTAAAAGAGCGCCGCCAATTATAGCGCTTACGCCTGCTATGGTTAAGCCTTTTAGAGCATAAGAGTGGTTGCGATTTGCAACAATAGTAAGTGCATTTTTTAGTTGATTGATAAATTCTTTTGAGAGATTTTTATTTTCATCGCTCTCAAAGATGGAGCCTGCTATGCTCTGGCTTGCCATAGCATACTGTTTAAATATAGCGCTACTAAGAACCGCCATATATGCAGTTATGAAGCTTACAATCATTCCTGTTTTTATTATAGTGGCAGAGGGAGCGTCTTTGTAAGGGAGGAAGCCGGTTTCTTCTTTGCCTGATTCCCAGAGCTCTTTTTCGCTAATTAGTTTGTCTTTTAAATTTATTATAGCATCGGTGTTTAGTGTGGCGAGGGTAGAGTTTATATCTAATTCTCCGCTTAATAGTCCGGGCATACATTCTTCTACGCCTGCGCATGAGATTGACCAGCTTCCTATATTAGGGTTCATGGGATCTCTGCCAAGTTGCCAATCGGCTACATTGTTGGTTGCATAGGTTATTCCACATCCCATTAGAGAGAGTATAAAAAAACGTTGAGTATGTTTGAACATAAAAAGAGCCCCTTAGGCGTTGTAGAGTGTTAAAGATAAATAGTTTTAAATCACTGTAATAAAGTAGAAAGTTTTTGTGTAAATAGGTCTGGATTCGATTCAATCTCTTGTTGTCGGAGTACAGAAAATAGTTCTGGATATTGTTTTTCCATGGCGAGAGCGTTATCCAGTTGATGGTCTGTTATTTCTGTTTCAAGAGGGATAATTAGTGAGGGAGTTTGAAAAAACACAGATTCAAAGAGCGAGCCTGCACCTGCTCGGGTAATTTTCTTCCGAAACGGTTTCGCCGGGT
>CAYRPI010000003.1:8228-28787 GCA_964426225.1 uncultured Candidatus Babeliaceae bacterium
GCTCGTGCTATTACAAGATCGGATGCGGAGTAGAGAATATTAATGTCGTCTCGGAATGCGAATACTAGGGCTTGAATGCCATTTTGTGCGTAGAGTTTTTCTACTCGTTCTACTTCCCCAAGACCTGTTTGATGGAGAACGAATACGTTTTTATGGGTGGCTAGTGCGTGTGGCACAAGATCGTTAATAAAGCGGGATCCTTGGGATCCGCCTATAACGAATATTACTGCTCTGTTTTCCTTTATTCCCAACTGTGCGCGGGCACCGGCTTTAGAGAGTTTGTCAGCATTAGTAAAACGGATAGGATAAGTAGTCTGTTCGATGTGTGCGGCGTGTGGGAGTAGCGCTTCGGCCTCTTTGAAACAGATAAAGGTGGTGGTTGCAAATTTGCTTAAGAATTTTACGGCAGAGCCGGGTACAACGTTTAATTCATAAACGTGAACAGGAATGCGTAGGAGCCAGGCAATTAACCCAACGGGGACTGAGATATAACCACCCATACTTACGACCATAGAAGGTCTGTAGTAGGCCAAGGTGCGTGTGATTTTTACAGAGATTCGTATTAAATCAAGGCAGTATCCGGGCCAGGCTAAAATATTCCCTCGTGGAACATTACGCAGAGATAAGGTTTCATGTACCGAAACATGAGGCGATTTTTTGACGATAAGCTTATCTAATGGAGTATCGGTAGAGAAGAATAGAACTTTGGTGTGTGAGGTGCTAGTAAGTTGTTGGTTTGCAGATTGCTTGGCAAGCGCTAATGCGGGGAAAAGATGCCCGCCAGTTCTTCCTGTGACATAGCAGATCCAGGAATCTTGTTCATTTTCTTTTGGAACTCGTCCGGAGCTAAGTACGAGAATTCCAAATGTGGCCCCTGCAATGAGTATTAACCCTAAAATGCTAAACGACGCAATGATAAAAAACTTTTTCAAGAATTTCCTGAAGTTGAACATCTTTAACCGACCTTAAAATGAGTTCTTGACGAGAGCTCATGGTTTTTCTGTTATGTGATTGACAGGGGACTTTTTCTTTAGGAGTACTCTTTTTTCTTTGATTTGCAACTATAAATCGTACGTGTGTTATGTAGATTTTGCCTAAGTGTGTGTTTATTGTTTGGATAATGAGGGGAGATAACATAAATAATTCATGAATCCAATGGGAATCGAAAACGCCTATAATAACTGTTGTTCCTTGAATACGTTCAAGACGCATTCGAGTATGTAAATCACCTAGTGCGGTTGCCCATTCTCTTGCTAAACGCGATTGCCAATCACATTGAGCGGGAAGTGTAGATCCCAAAAGGTCTTTGAGCGATGAAAACGCCATAATGGAGTACCCCCTACTGTGTTAATTTCTCAGATCTAAGATAAAATCCTTCCAAAATTAATGCCTTATTTAGAATCGAATTTTGGTTAAATTTTCCTTAAACATCAAGCCTAGTGTAGGGGATTTTTTTTTAAAGGTAAACGGGAAAACATAAAAAAAGATCCCTAACTCTCGCGTTAAAAGAGTCAGGGATCTTTTTAAGATCGTATGGGCACTTAGGTGTTAGTTATTTATTAACAAGGAATTTGTTTTTCCAAAAGATTGAGATGACTAAACCAGTTGGTGTACATCTTGTTTATTGAATTTTTTTGTGTCAGTAGTGTTACGTAATGGTGTTGATAATTTTTGGCTTGTTGCTCAAATAAAGGCATAGGTCTAGTCAAGGCAAGCATTTTATTTTGAATCAGTGATTCTTGCTCCGCCAATTTTGAACTCTTTTTCCAGAAGTTTATCCAGCTGGGAAGCCATAAGTTGTCCCACCAGCGCCATGAGGTGTAAAGATCTTGAGTCTTGTGTCTGACGGTAGCCAGCTGCGTACAGAAAATTGCGTGATTTTGTAGAATGTTAAATACTTCGTCTTTGAGCGGTAAAAGAAAAGCTATCTGCTGTTCTTTTACGAGCTGTTCTTTTTTGAGCTTGTCGACGATAAAGCTTGCTGCGCGGGTATTAATGAAATGATTTTTTAATGTTTGCGAAATCGGGAAATTCACCAATGGGCGTCCGTGATGTTTTAATGCATTCCATTGTAGCATTGCATTTTTAAAGCCTTCCGTTGCTATCGTTCGGTTACAGCGTGGCAGTGAAGTTGGTATTTGTGTAGTGGCTGCGGGTGGTGGAGTTGCGAGTCTAATTTTCATATGGATATCAGCTATCTCTTTGCATAGATCATTATATTCTGTTGTTGTGCAAAGCCAGCATGCAGTAGACCATTCACCTTTTGTGATATAAGAACGGGCCGAAATAAGTGCTTCGATAATTTTGCGAGTACCCTTTTTTACCAAATTTTCACCGGCTGTTGTGACCTGTCCAAGAAGACCGAGTAAATCATCAACGTTTTCTTTTACGGCCCCAGGATGTTCTGCCGCCATAGAGCCCATGAGGTTAACAAACTCATCTCCCAATGCGCTATCTAAAATTCTATTGGCAAGGGCGAGCAGGTGGTCGGGTGATAGTCCTCGATCTACTAGTCTAGCTAGTATGATTGCCATAGGTTCATTTATGCGTGATAAAATTGCTGGTCCAAATACGCGGGTTCGAGCTAGAGAGGAAAGGGCTGCAGTGGCGGTTGTTACTACGGCGCTGTCACGGTATAAGAGTGCGGTACCAATTTGTTGAATTTGGTCTTCTGGGAGTGTGTTGACGAGATCGCGTAGGACCTTGATGTGATTCTCACTCCAATCGCCTAACGTTCGGCACAGATTTTCTAGCCACTTGACCTTATCATCCACGGTCTTTTTTAAGCTTTCTGATAAAGCACCAGCTTCGGCACGAAGGCGCCAGATACGTTCATTTTCAGTTCCGTCGCAGTCCGCCGTTTCGGCCGCTTTTATTACGTTAGGTGGAAGTTTATCGACCATGTCATTGAATTGTTTCCAGATCTCTGGTAATCCGCAACGGTCAGGTGCCATTACTGCATTGAGGAAAAAACGAGCAAGAACTTCCATCCCTCCGGCATTATAGTTTTGTGTATAAACTTTTGCTTTACCCATAACAAAGTCGGAAATAGTATCTTTAAAGCCTAATAATACGGCGGTGTCAATTACGTTCTGCGCTCCCCATATAGCGGAGTTTGCAGCATTACTTTTACGCAAGGCAATAGCTTTTCTTATAAGTCCATCAACCAGATGGGCTGTTCCTTCTTGTGTAAAGATTATTTTGTTCAGCACTGTATAAAAATCGAGTTCATTTTTTGTGAAGAGTGGATTTGAGCATAAACTTTCGGAGAATTCGCACTGATTTGCCAGGAGTTCAAGCTTTCTCAGACTGTCATCGACAAGAGTCCATTCTATGCTTCCTATTCTCTCATTGTCTGCTTTGCGTGTAGCATTGTTGAAAAAAGCGTAATCCCAACCGCCTGGAATGCATAACCAAACTTTTTCCTGTGGTGCATGGCCCCAGATGCAGTCTTCTGCATATTCTTTTAATAAACGGTCACATTCATCTATACAGTATTTGTAATCAACTTTTATTAAGTTGCCGTATTTAGGGAATAGGTCAGATAAGTGTTCAGATTTTTTGATTGTCTGTTTAAAGTTGTCTACTAGGTCTTTAACGATTCCCAACCGATTTGCTTTAACTGTTTTGATCGCAGTGCGAAAATCGCTTAATTCTTGCTTGGTCCAGAATTCACGTCTGAGGGTTATTTTTTTTACCCATGAGCTATTGTTTCGGTTGCCTTCTGCTAAAAGATCGGTCCAGAAAGGAACCTTAATTTTTTTAATAAGCGCATTTATGTGCGAAGAGCCAGATTTGTTAGGTTGTTTAATTTTTTCGTCGAGCGTTGCAAATAGACCATCGGTCATTTCCTGTACTTGCAGAAGAAGAAGATACTGCTTTTCACTATTTTTTTCTGTTCTAGCGTCTTCAATTTTCTTTGTAATACAATTGCTTGCTTGTAGCAGAAAACCTTCGAATCTATGCGATGCAGAGAAAAACTCGCTAATGCGCGCAAAAGACTGTGAGACTTTTTCAAGTTCCATCTCTATAGAGGCAGTTGAGCTAGCATAGCGTTTTGTGGTGGCTAACTTTAAATTTTCATTAAGAGCAATAACATCGCTCTTAAGCCCCTTTTGTAGATTGTCAAGCATTAGTTGTGCAGGATTCTGCTGAGCGGGGGGTTGAACGGGTGGGTTAACAGAGACTGGGGCCCCTTGTTGAGCGCAGAAGCTTAGGCTTGTAAGAAAAAGGGGTGTAAATAATGCGCTATAAAGTAATTTTTTAATTGTATTCACTATGATACCTCCATACCTTTGTTGTCAAAGTGGACAAATAACTTATATAGAAAGTCTATCTAAAAAAAGCATTTAGTCAAGCGCTTAATACAGCCTGAAAACATGGGTTATGTGCCGAGAGTTGGTTTTTAGGAGGGGTTTTCTAATAGTAAAAAAATGGTGCGCCAGAAGTATTTAGAACTTCCGGGCATAGGAAGGCGATCATAGCCGTACGTTATAACTTTAAGTATGCGTTCGGCATTTTTTTGAGCACGCAGGTCGCCTTTTTCTAGAGCGGTTCGCCAGGCGTTGGTCCAGAACACCTGGAGTTCATCCAATAAAAATTTAGTCTCCTGTTCTGAGGGGGGCTGTTTTTCAAGTGCTTGAGTGAGGTATGCATGGGCGGGGCGCTCGGCTTTTTTTAATAATTCTACTAAGGGGTGTGATTGAGGAGAGGTTTGCGCGTTGGCTAAAGTATTTAGAACAAGGGCGCGGGATGCAAGCGTAGTGATTACAAATTCCCGACGTGGTGTAAGGAAAAAGAAATAAATGCCCTGCGGGGGTTCTTCTACAATTTTTAGAAGACGGTTTGCACAGGCATCGTTTAGAAGGTCTGCGCGTTCAAAAATAAAAACGAGTTTTTCTGTATGGGTGCGTTGAGTCTGAGTTTCTTCAAAAACAGTTTCTAAATCATCCTTGCGATAGAGATTTCCGCTGGGGACTATCCATCTGAGTGCGGGATGCCTTTTTTCGCGCATTAAAATAAGTTGCGCAGAATCAGAAGTGAGTGAAAAAAGAGCTTTAAGTTCTTCAAAAAGAAGGACATTTAAAGCCTGAGGATCACCCACTAAAAGTTTTACTGGGTGATTATTTTTTTGCACACGTTTCTCCAGATAGTAAGTGGAGGACTCTTTGGTAGGCCTGATCGGCTAGTATATCTGGCGTCTGGGTTCCCTCAAGAATCAGTAGTTGGGGCGTAGGAGTTGCATATAAGGTTTCGAAACCTTCTGCTACCCGTTTGAAAAATGCGTGCGATTCTTTTTCAAATGCGGTGGCTTTTGTTCCACGGGTTTTTAGTCGGTTTAGGGCTTCTGAAAATTCGAGTCGAATGTAAATAGTAAGGTCTGGCATGCGGCCGTGCATTGCTTTATTATTTACATATCGTATAAAATCAAGATCAATACCGCGGCCATACCCTTGGTAGGCAAGTGACGAATCACCCATGCGGTCGGAGATGACAATTTTATGGTCGTTTAGTGCGGGTAGTATTAGGGTTGACATATGTTGTGCCCGGTCGGCAGCGAGGAGAAAATATTCTGCAAGGGGTGTGGGCCGCTCGATTGATTCGTGTAAAATATGTCTAATCTCTTTGCCAAGAGCCGTTCCACCTGGTTGACGAGTCTGAATTACAGAGTATTCATTCTCATCTAATTTTTTTGTGAGTTTTTCGCAGAGCGTTGTTTTGCCGACTCCATCAAGTCCTTCGACTGCTATTAAAAAACCTTTGGGCAATCTATTCATAATGCCTTTAAACCTATTTTAAACTTAGACTGTTATGCCAGTAAAATGAAACAAGATCTTTTAAGGAAAGTATACCATGGAGATTATTAAAAGAAGATTCGAAGCGCTTCGAAAAAAGTTAAGTAAAGACGGAAACTTTATTCATCCCGTTACGTTGCTCGAACGCGCTGCTAGCTTGTGGCCTCAAAAGACCGCTCTAGTTTGCGAAACAAATGCAATAACCTTTGGGCAGCTATTTGAGCGTGCGAAATGCTATGCTCAGATTTTGCGAGTCAAGGGAGTTGTAAAGGGGGATCGTGTTCTAATCCTCTATGAGAATGGAATTGATTTTTATGTTGCGTATCATGCCGCTTGGCTTGCGGGAGCTGTGGTAGCGCCGCTTAATGTTTTTCTTCATGAAAAAGAGTTAGAACATATTATTAGGGATGCAATGCCTCGATTTATCTTGGTTTCTCCTACGTTGCGTTCCAAGCTT
This sequence comes from uncultured Candidatus Babeliaceae bacterium, assembly GCA_964426225.1. Taxonomy (GTDB): domain Bacteria; phylum Babelota; class Babeliae; order Babelales; family Babelaceae; genus UBA12395. The sequence continues at coordinate 14,481 of CAYRPI010000003.1, forward strand.
GATCCATTTAGTGCTCAGGTAAATCTTTTAAGCGTAGAAAATCTAGAGCAAGAATCGGCTTCAGGATTAAATCCTGCGGATTTTTCTTTGCCAGAGATCTCTCTAGATGAGTGTACAGTGCTTCTCTATACTTCTGGGACTACCGGTTTCCCTAAAGGAGTTATGCTTAGTGGTCGTGCTATAATGACTAATTGCATCCAGGGAATAGCCTGTTTTGATTTGACGGAGGATGAACGTATTTTAGCGTCTCTGCCTTTATTTCATAGTTATATGCAGATTGTATCCGTCTGGAGTCCTTTGATTGTTGGAGCCATTGTTATTGTAGTGCCTCGTATTAATCGTAAAGCACTGAAAGAGGGTTTGGAGCAAAAGCCTTCCATTATTTTAGCGATTCCTCAATTGTTTGGAATTTTTTGTCTTATGCGAAATCTTGATTTTTCTTTTGTGAAACTGTTATTTTCGGGTGGAGATGCGTTGCATAGTTCTATACGCCTTGGATTTGAGCTGCTTTATGGCAGGCGCCTCGGAAATGGGTATGGCTTGACTGAAGCAGCGCCGTTGGTTGCGGCCCATGTAACAGATTTTTGTGCTCGACCACACTATGTAGGAAGACCGTTCCTTGGAATTGAGCTTTCTATAAGGGATAGTAAAACGGGCGTTGAAGTTAAAAAGGGGGAAATTGGGGTTGTGTGGGCAAAAGGAGATAATATTATGCTAGGATATTATAATGCGCCGGAGGCTACAAAAGCGGTTTTGGTCGATGGATGGTTAAATACCGGGGACTTAGGATTTGTTGATTCAGACGGTGCGCTTACGCTTTCGGGTCGTGAAAAAGATCTGATTGTAAACAAGGGAATAAATATTTATCCACAGGAGATTGAGGGCGTTTTAGTTAAGCATCCTTACGTTCTTTTGGCTGCAGTAGTGGGCTTTAAAAAAGGGGAAACGGAGGTTCCGGTTGCATTTGTGACTCTGTCGCAAGAGGGTATGGAGCATAAAGGCGGAGAGGATGAGCTTAAAAAATTCTGTAGAGAGAATTTAGCGGCGTATAAGGTTCCGCATCGGATTTTGGTTCGAAGCAGCGTGCCTCTTACGGCCACGGGGAAAATTGATAAAAAAGAATTAAGAGCGAACCTTCAGCACGATTTAATTCTGGAGTAAGATCTAATCTTGAAGCAAGATTTAATCTTGGGACAGGATTTAATCCTGGAACAGGAAAATCCCGGGCAATGAGGGGTTGAAGGGAAATAGGAATTATTCCTAAAAAGGGTTTTATATGGGATTTTTGAAGAAATGGGCAGCACGTCCTGCGCGATCGGTTAAGCTTATTGATATTGATTTTTCTAAGCCTTGGTGGTCTGTATTTACGGCGCAGAAAGGGAAAATTATTGCGATAACAATCTCAATTCTTATTTTTGAGTTATTAGATACCTTGCAGCCCATATTCATCGGCTGGGTACTTTTGTCTCAAAGTTATCTGGGGGTTGTGATTCTAACAGTCCCTTACCTGGTGGAAGAGGTGATAAGTTGGTTTGTTATTCGCCCTCTTATCACACAGTTGCATGCACAGACTATGGATAGTTTTCGTTATAGCGCCTGTAAAACTTTACTGGCTATTGATCCAGAGTTTCATACTCAGCAATCCAGTGGAGTAAGTCTTGGAAAGATTCGTAGGACAACGGATGCTTATTTTAGATTTATAAAAAAGCTTCTGGATGATTTAGTTCCTTTGACCATTGTGTTGGTAGTCGCGATGACTTCGGTTTTTATGTTTAATACTCAGTTGGGAATTGTCATAGCTGCAGTACTTCTGGCATTGGGAGGTGTTTTTGGATATCTCTTTATATCATCTACTCGAGGCGTTGAGGCTGAGGTTAATAAGACGGATGATCGTGCGAATCATGTAGGAGCGGAGATTATAACTCGTATCCAGTTTATAAGGGCGTCCTTTGCGGTGGATCAAATGGATGGACAACTTGAAGATAGTCATCTGTCTGCTATGCGTTCTTCAACCACGTTTTTTATGACCTATCGGTTATTGCGCGGGTTTTTAGTTTTCTTTTTTACGCTCTGCATAGGGTGTATTGTTGCATTTCTTATTAAACTTATTGGAAGTGGCGAGCTAACTACGGTTGCGGCACTTTCAATTGTTATGATGATTTTACGAAGTGCTCATCCACTCCTTAAACTTGATAAATATGTTACAGAAACCGTATCGGCCTATCGAAAGATTAAAGATTTTTATGCCTATATCCAAAGTTATGGGAAGCAGACCTATCCGGTGTTTAAGGATGAACATGGTTCCGAACTTAGTTCTCAAACGTGTGAGACAGATCCTATATCTCTTACTGTGGAGCATGTCTCTGCCTCTTATGCACATGGAGCGCCTCTTTTGCAGGATATTACGTTGCAACTTTCTGTTACACGGTTTGAGCGTAATAAATTGTATGGTATCATCGGTCCCTCTGGCATTGGTAAAACAACTTTTATTTCTTTATTAGGTGGGCAGCTTAAACCTTCGGTGGGGCATGTTTTGGTGAATGGATGTGATATTTACCAGATAAACGATTATCAGCGGCAGCGGTTGATAGCTCTGCAGGGTCAGATTGCAACAAATGTGTATGGATCGTTAAAGTATAATGTTACGTTTGGCTTGCCTGAAAATCATACGTATTCTGATGAGGATGTTATAGCGTTATTGGAGGCGGTTGGGCTCTGGTACCTTTTTAGAGATAAGGGTGGGCTTGGAACCATGATTGGTGAAGGGGGTCTTACACTCTCTGGTGGCCAACGACAGCGACTTAATTTCGCCAATTTATTTTTGCGAGCAGAGGTGTATAAGCCATCGCTTATTTTGATTGATGAGCCTACTAGTAGTTTGGATGAGGTTAGCGAGCAGCGTATTACAGAAATGATCTCTCAGTTGGCAGAAAAGAGTCTTACGCTTGTTATTGCGCATCGATTAAAGACGCTTGAAGATGCGCACAAGATTCTCGATTTTTGTCTCATTAATCAGACGAATAGACTTGTTTTCTATGAGCCTGAAGAGTTAAAGAAGAGATCTCTGTATTATCAAAAACTTATTCAAGGGCAGGCTATTTTAGAGGAGTAGGGGCTTTTTTTATATCATATCCGTATGTTTCCACTCTGAGCATGCGGAGGAAGCGCAGTAAGTTGTTAGGATTTCGAATGCTTTCTCCATGTCGTCTGTAATGGTGACATATTGGGCATGTTCTTTGGGGACAAGGCCCATGCTTCCTGCCATTTCTATCCATTCATTTAGGCTGTGCCAGTAGGTTTCTCCTACTAAGATGACAGGCATGACGGGAAGTTTTTTAGTTTGCATAAAGGTTAAAACTTCAAAGAGTTCATCTAAGGTTCCAAATCCACCTGGAAAGATAACGTAGGCGTGTGAATAGTTGATTAAGAGCTGTTTGCGGAGGAAAAAATAGGGAGACGAAAGATAGGTGTTTGCACATCTGTTTATAGGTTCTTCAACATTAAGCCCTTTAACCCCAATGCCCATGGTTCGTGCGGCGCCATTTGGAGCTGCTGCAGCCCCGCAATTGGCAGCTTCCATAACGCCAGGGCCTCCACCGGTAACAATAGAGATATTGTGTTCGGAGAGTTTTTTTGCAAGTAAGAATGCTTGTTGAGCATAGCTACTGTCAGGTGATAATCGCCGTCCTCCAAAGAAAGTTATAATAGGATGGGGGAGGCGCGATATTACCCAGCTATGTCTAATTAGTTGAGGAAATAGTTTTAGGTATGCCCAGAACATACTAAATACTGTGCTGAGTCTTGGTATAAATTTCATTCTCTTCCTTTTTTTATATATCGCTTTAACCATTCGATACATTTAAACTAGTTTTTTCCAGCTCGTAGGATCTCCCATATCTCAAGAAGCTGGACTTTATTCATCTGTTGTGCCCGCAATTGCAACGTCTCTTCGGATAGTCCCTCAATTGGATATCCGGCCCCTAACAGGTTGTTTTTTAGCATGCGACGTGGTTGTGAAAAACATGCTTTTATAAATTTCCAAAATCCTACTTCATTGGGAATACTATCACGTTTGGCTCGAGGTTTGAAGTATAGAAGTCTTGAAAAAACCTTTGGTGGTGGGAAAAAGGCGGTAGGTGGAACTTTATCTAGCAAAGTCCATTCAAATGCATGTTGGAAAAAGAGTGAGGGGAGGCCATAACCACGGCCTCCGGTTAATACAATCTTTTGGGCCACCTCTTCTTGGACCATAATTACACCCTCTTTTAGAAGTGTGGAGTTCTGTTCAAGAAGATGTAGTATGGGAAATGTAATCTGATAAGGGAGATTGGCAAGTAATGTCCATGGTTTATGAGGCTCAAGCTTTGTAAAATCAGCTAACAGTATATCTTCCCTAAACAGGGTTAATCTTGTGTCGGGGAATTTCTTGCGGACAACAGAGGCCCATTCAGGATCGATTTCGAATACCCATAGCCGTGCGATGGGATTTTTGAGAATTTCTTTTGTCAAGAAACCATCGCCACAGCCTATTTCGAACACAGATGTCTGTTCATCTAGTTTTACTTTCCCAACTATTTTTTCGACAATAGATTGATCGCGTAAAAAATGTTGACCAAAGCTTTTTTTTAGCTTGATACCATTTCCAGGATCAAATCCTATAGGCTTAAATCTTTTCCCAGGATTAAATCCTGATTTTTTTCTTTTAACAGGATTTAATCCTGGAAATTGTTTTTTCACGTTTTTATTATCTCAACAGAGTGTCTTTAAAGAAGTCTAGGTTTTCGAGAACTTTTCCTGCGCCATTTACTACGCAAAGGAGAGGATCTTGTGCAATAGTTACGGGTAGGCCCGTTTCGCGTGAAATTAATTTTCCAAGCCCTCTAAGTAGAGATCCTCCGCCTGCCATCATAATTCCGCTATCAACAAGGTCGGAAGATAGTTCTGGTGGAGTATTTTCGAGAGCAACCCGTACTACTTCGACTATGCTTGAAACGGTCTCCAATAGAGCTTCATTTACTTCAATGCTAGTCAATTTTATAGTTTTAGGAACACCTGTAATTAAATCGCGTCCCTTCACTTCCATCTCTTGGATTTGACCGTCATCTAGTACGGTTCCGATCTGTATTTTAATCAATTCAGCGGTGCGGTCACCAATGAGTAGGTTGTATTTCCGTTTAACGTAACTAACAATGGCCCAGTCCATCTCATCGCCACCAACTCGTATTGAGCGGCAGAAGACAACGTCCTTGAGGGTTATGACTGCGACTTCGGTAGTTCCACCGCCTATGTCAATAATCATGCTTCCAGATGGTTCGTGTACTTGAAGCCCTGCTCCGATAGCGGCAGCCATAGGTTCCATTATAGTATAGACTTCTCGAGCGCCAGCTTCTCGGGCTGCATCTTCAACCGCGCGGCGTTCTACTTGCGTTATGCCTGACGGGATACCGATAACCATGCGAGGTCTGAATAAGGATTTACGTCCATTATTAGCTTCCTTGATAAAGTAACGTAGCATGCTTTGAGTAAGTTCAAAGTTTGCAATAACCCCATCACGCATAGGGCGAGAGGCTACAATGCTTTCGGGCGTTTTTCCAAGCATCTCTTTCGCTTTTTTCCCGGCGGCGAGCACAACATTAGTGCCTACCTTAACGGCAACAACAGAAGGTTCATTAAGAACAATTCCGCGTAATGGTACATATACAACGGTATTCGCTGTTCCCAAATCGATGGCCACATCGCTTGAGAAAAGACTAGTCAGCCGCGCTGGCATAAATTTTCTCATAACATCTTTCATAGACAAACACTCACAATCAACAAGCACTAAAAGTAAGATTCCACAGCTAACGATACACCATAAGTTTTCATCGAGCGTTCCGAAACAAACCAGTCGACAGGAATATCGACGGTTAACGAAATGATCGGCATGAGTGCGTGGTTTCGCCTCCCATGACAAAGATCATAGAACATGCCACAGTGGACGTGTCCTATCCCCCATATTGATTCTCTATTTAAAGCCTCCACATTCGCCGGTATCAACCGATCCGGCCGACAATCAGTCCATGAGTCGCAAAAATGTCTTACCAGCGTGTAGCCTAATCGTAGTCCTAATCCGCCTCGTATGTTTTCGAACATAAGGTAGGGGGAAAAGATAAAGGTAAAGCCGGGGTTAACGCGTGCGGGGCCCACGAGGGCGCCATAATTTACGGGTTCTTTGCCAACCGGCATTCGGTGGATGGCTGTGCGTGCAAAGCGTTGTTGGAACCTTAAAAGTAAGCTTAACCACCAGTTTTCCTTTAGTGTTGCATCAATCGTTGTTTCGAGAAATAAGCCCCAGAGACCATCTCCACCACACGGGATAGACGCCGGGTTGTTAATATCTCTACTTTGAGCCGTTGGTAAAACAGCTCCTAATGCAATTCCTGCATCAACGTATTGGCATTTATATTCATAATCCCTAACCGTGTAAAGTTTAGCATATATTTCTGTATCGCTGGCGCTGAATGAGCTCCATACGGGAGGGACAAGTCCAAGAGCTTGATGAATTTTTTCTTGAAGTAGGGTTAATTCTCGTTCTCGTACATCTCCCGGTCCTTGAATGACCGATTCAAACATAGGATAGTCGATGGTGGTTTCTAACGCGGTATCAATCTGCATAAGTGCGGTGCGTGCACCTAGGCCCCAGTGTTCGCAGAAAGGCCAGAAGGCATTAAAGGCAACTCCAAGTCCATGAAGGCATCCACCCATGAGGTAGGGACCTGACGTTAGAACGCTTCGCCAATCACTTTTGACAAGAGACGTTGAAGTGCGTTTAGAGGTTAAGAGTGCGTCATCTAAATAGCGCAACAGATAATCTTGAAATCCAAAATCAAATAATCCTTTATCGTCGCTATGTTCATCATAGGCACTGTCCGCTGACATAAAGAAGGGCTGAATAGACCAGAGAAAATTAGGGTGATGGGCAATAAAAGGCTTTCGTTCTAAAAACGGTACTAAGAAGCGGTTGTCCGCCATACTTACTATAGTTCCATTAGTTAATAGAACCATGAGACTGGCACAGTTTGTAATATTAAAAAATCTACGCATTTTCACGTTCCACATAGAGGCGATTCCCGTAACGGTGACGACAACATCTAGCATTATGCTTAAAGAATAAAGAATTTCCGATTTTTTGAAAGGGGAAAGAGCGCGCTTGCCACAAAATGTATTCTGTGGTACGAATTTGTAATCCACATCTTACTTTGAGGAGATCATATGGTTCATACAGGGCTTCAGGCAATTATACTGGCTGCCGGTTCGTCATCGCGTTTTAACACTTCTAAGACTAAGCTTTGCTTCCCTATATGTGGGCAAGAGCTAGTTGTGTACCCTGCGAAGCTGCTCGCATCGCTTCAAATTCCAACGACGTGTGTGGTTGGCTTTCAAAAAGAGGCGGTTAAAGCTGCTATTGCGCGGCACTCTTTGCCAAACATTTCTTTTGCAGAGCAGGCAGAGCCTTTGGGAACGGGGCATGCGTTAGCGTGTGCACGAGAACATTTTTTTGCGGATACTATTTTAGTTATGAATGGTGATGCCCCTCTTTTAACAAAAGAAATTGTAGAGGCATTGTTAGATGCGCATCGAGATGCGACGGCAACGGTTAGTTTTATTATTTCTCAAAGTACGGATCCTTCGGCGGATGGGTATGGGAGAATCGTCCAACAAGATGGGAAAGTTAGAGTTGTTGAATCTCGTAATTATACGGGTAATCGGCATAAGGACCAGTATATAAATGCGGGTATTTATCTTTTCCAGCGTACTTTTTTGGAAAAAGCTCTTTCTTCTATTCGGCCTGATTTGAAGACGGGTGAAATTTATATTACCGATCTTATTCAATACGCTAGCAGTACAAATGAGCCTATAATTACATCATTTGCACCCTTTGATAATATTCGAGGTATTAATACGTTGAAAGAGCTCTGGACCGCCGAACATATAAAGCGTTCAGAGTTGATAACTCATTGGATGTCAGAGGGCGTACGGTTTATAGCTGCTCAAAATGTGTACCTTGATTTGGATGTTTCTATAGGAGCTGATACAACTGTTGCTCCTGGATGTATTCTACTCCAAGGCAGCTCTATTGGGTGTGGGTGTACTCTTGGGGCCTATTCACACGTAAGCAATTCTGTTCTTCATGATCATGTGGTTGTAATGCCGCATTCTATTATTACGGACTCTACCGTGCATGTCTATGCGCATGTGGGTCCGTTTGCGCAGATACGAGCAAGTGTTGTAGGAGAGCGTGCATTTGTGGGTAATTTTGTCGAAATGAATCGCAGCACCATAGGTACACAAAGCAAGGCTAAGCATCTTACGTATCTTGGTGATGCTCATATTGGTGGTTTTGTTAATATTGGTGCGGGTACTATAACGTGCAATTATGATGGCATTCAAAAGCATGTAACTACGATAAAAGATCGAGCTTTTATTGGAAGCAATAACGCATTGGTTGCGCCTTTAATTGTAGGTGAAGGAGCTATGACTGGTGCGGGATCTGTTATTACGGATAATGTTCCTGATGATGCATTGGCAATAGCGCGTTCTCGGCAGACAATAAAAGAAAATTTTGTTGGACAGATGCGTGCGCGAATAACGTTAGAGAAAGAGGCTTCCCATAATTCTGAATTAGGTGCATGATACGCTTTGTTCATACGGCAGATCTACATTTCGGGGTTGAAAATTACGGCAGGATTGATCCGAGTACGGGAATCCATACGCGTCTGCTAGATTTTCATAAGGCGCTCAGTTCTTGCGTTGATACTGCTCTTGAGCAAGATGTAGATTTCTTTCTTTTTTGTGGAGATGCGTATAAAACAGCGCATCCAAGTCCTACTCAGCAGCGCCTTTTATTCGACTGTTTCTTGCGGTTGTTTAGGGCAGGTATACCTATTGTGATGGTGGTGGGTAATCATGATAACCCTTCTAGTTTTGGAAAATCGCATACGCTTGAACTTTTTGGGCAACTTCCGATTTCTGGGTTTCATGTTATTTCTAAGCCTGAGCGATTAGTCCTTACTACAAAAAAGGGCCCTATACAGATTGTGGGCATTCCCTGGCCATCGCGTTCACTTCTTGCACTTAATCGTACCGTGCCTTCTACAGGGCCAGAGCTTTCGGCTTTTATTGGTGCACGAGTTGCAGAATTAATTCGTTTTTTTGCGGAGCAGTGTGATCCAGAGGTTCCCGCTATTTTGGCAGGGCATTTGACCGTGAGCTCGGGGCTTTTTTCGGGGTCTGAAAAACGGGCTATTTGTGGACAAGATCCCTTACTCCTTCCTTCGCAGTTGGCGCTGGAGCAGTTTGCTTATGTTGCTCTGGGGCATTTACACCGTTATCAGCAGGTTAATCCTGGGCAAGAACCTGCTATTGTCTATGCAGGCTCGGTGGAGCGGATTGATTTTGATGAAAGGGCTGAAGAGAAGGGTTTTTGTCTGGTCGAGGTAGAGGTTGCTCAGGCAAAGCATACCTTTGTTCCGTTAAAAACGCGTTTATTTATTCAGATAGAAGTACGTTTAGAGGGTGAATATAATCATACAGAACAGTTACTTTCTGCGCTTAGGAAAGAGCCAATAGCCAATGCTATAGTAAAAGTGGTTTACCATGTTCCTATGGGCGTTAAGGACCGTGTGGATACACGTTTGCTCCAGCAGGCCTGTGCACCTGCTCTGCATGTAGTTGGTTTTTTTCCTGTACATGCGCCGTTAGAGCGGCGTGTTCGGTCAACCGTGCACGTGGATATGGATGTTGAATCTGCATTGCGTGTTTATTTAATGTCACAAAAACAGCCAGGCGATCGTATTGAGCGCCTGGTTTATCTATTGCGTCAGCTTGAGAAAGAATTAGATAAGGGGCTGGATGAGTCTAATCTGTCTCAGGCAGTTGAGCCGTCGATTCCGGGGTTAAATTCTCCTGTTCAAATTCTCCCTCAAGGACAAGGATCTTGTCTTCCGGGCGGGTAAAACGGAGCGAAGCTTTTGAGAGTAGCGATTCTTCATAATTTTTTAGAACGGTATTAAAGCGTTCTCGTCCCAAAATTTCTGCAATTTCGTCGTAGCGATCTTTAAAAGGAATTCGGCGTTCGGGTGTTTTTTTAACAAGCCGTGTGAGTTCGACTCCTTCTTCAACTAATTCACGCCAGACTATAGTTCCTTCTTGGGCATTGCTTATGAATTTTTTATCGTCGGCTAGTTCGCTTGTTTTTACTTCTAGGGGTTCTTCCCATTGGAAGGCTTTTAATTCGGCCGGAGTGAATTCTCGACTTTCAGCCTCCTTGTCAGACATGTTCCCTTGTGGAATACAGACCTGTTCCAGTATGTACGAAGCTTCTTCGAATTGAGGATGTAAGATGTCGTAGTTCTCTATGTCTTCCAGTTGAACGATCAGCTTTTTATTGGTTCGTACTCGTACATCAAGAATTTGGTCAACTAATTGGCGTAGTTGCAGTTGAGCTAAGCCTTCTTCATAATTAAATCCGTGCGCATAGAATGCCTCAAGCATTGCTTCTCTGGACAGACCGTTCATCCGTTGTAGTTCACCTAAAAAGCGTTCGGCATCTTCTGTTGTCACCGTAATGTGCAAAGATTGGGCATCAAGGGCCATAAGCCGTTGAATAACTATGTCTCTTAGTGAGCGCGGACGTCCTTCGAGGGAGGGGCGAACATCTGAAGATAAGATAAGCTCAGCGCCTTTTTCGTGGTAAATGATTACTCGAATTTCATCTATGATAGTGCGGTTTTCATCCGCTTCTAGAACGGTGACGCTGAATAAAACAGCTATGATAAGAAAAATTTTTTTAAACACAATCTCTACCCCCTAAAAAAAGGGTCGGTAGAAAGAAAATATCTCTCCACCGACCCTTTTAAAGCTATCGTTTATTAAGCGGCTGCTGGTTCTGCGGCTGGGGCAGGTGTGCCTTCTTCAGCTGCAGGTTCTGCGCCATCAGGTGCATTTTTTACGAGAGATTCGATGAAGGCATTGTTGACGGTGATCTTGTATTGTGTGTGCAATTCATCCAATTTCTTTTTGTTTTCTTTTTGGAACTGTTCGCCAGCCATTACTTTTTTAACATCATCTTTTACGGTTGCAAAGTCAGCGTATTTTGCGGATTTCTTGCTGAGACCTTGTACTACATAGAAGCTCTTCTTATCCATTGCTGGTACTACTTCAACGGCTGGAAGGTTCTTCATGGCGAGTACTTTTTGGATGACCATCATGTCAGGGCCCATGGATTGAGGTGAAACAACACCCAAGTTCATGAGTTCTTTCTTAGCTTCTGTAGCAGCAGCTTTTAGGGAGCTTCTACGTGCTTTTTCAGCGATGGCTTTGGCTTCTTCATTGGATGCTACTTTTATAGCAACCGCTTCGACGCCTTCTGGTTCAGCCATGAAAGGTGCGCGGCGGAATGCCATGTGGCTTGCAACGTTCTTGGCATAGAAGTCTTCAGCTGCTTTTTCGTCGACAACGATGCCGTCAAAGAGCCGTTTGCTGAATTCTTGGACCATTAGATCGCGATCCATGAGTTCATGAGCGCGTTTTGATCTCTTTTGGAAGTCTGCATCTTTATCCCAACCTTGGCTGCGGACATATTCAGAAATCATAGATGCGTCTGCGAGGCCCTTGGCTACTTGGCCATAGATTTCGCGTAATTGTGCTTTTGGCATCATTGGCCAAATTTGTTCGAGCATAGGTTGTTGTTGCTTGATGCTGTCGATTGCATAGTTGAACTCATTTGAGCCAACAGCTGCTTTATCGTTAATAGAGACGACGGTTTCTCCCATCTCGCCCGCTACTTTTGTTTCGCCTTTTTTGAAGAGCGAGCAACTTGGAAGCACGAAAAGCGCCGAGATGAGCAAGATTGTGTTAAAGAAACTTCTGGAATTCATATATTCCCTTACCTTTTGTTAGTATGAAAAACTAATAAAACTGACACTGTATACTACCATAGATGCGTTCTCTTGCAAAGAGGTATTATAGAGATCTGTGAAGGACGATGTAGGGCGAGTGAGATATAAAGTAAGAGGTCAAGGGTGCACCCTTGTTATAGGACTCGTGCGCCTACTACTGCCGTTATGGAAGCAGGTTTGCAGGGTGTTAGTATACGTGCAATCTCTTGTAATGTTGCACCGGTTGTCATAACATCATCTACAATTAGTAAGTGGCGGCTGGCGTACCGGTCGCAAGCTCCGGGTCTTAGAATGCATGCGTGGGCGACGTTGTCTTGTCGTTTTTCAGCCGAAAGTCCGGCTTGAAAAGTGGTACGGCGTATACGTTTTAGGCCGTCATCAAAGGGGATGCCCCGCAATTGACTTATGCGTTTGGCCATTTCGGCCGCTTGATTGAATCCGCGTGCGGTGTATCGGCTCCAGTGTAGAGGTACGGGGATGATGTAGTCAAAGTTTTCCCAGGGGCAATAGCAGCCGCGTGCTACCAATTCGCCTAGTTGTCTACTGGGAAGAGGTTGCCGATAATATTTTGCGATGGTGAGTTTTCGAACAATTCCGGTGTAGTGAGTTAATGCAAATACACGCATGGTATAGGCGCGGTTGATTTTAAGTTCTAGCGATGCGATGGGTTCAAGGCGTTGTTCACAGTCTGCGCAGAGCGGTATTCTTTCATCCAGAAAACGGCGGCAGTCCACGCAAAAAGGAGGGGATATAAGGTGGCAGCCTTGGGCATAGAGGTGCGCGGCTCCGTATCGTATTTCATTAAGCCATTTAGGTATCATGGTGCTTTTCTCCTTCGACCTCACATTCGCAAATTCCCCCGATCCGCTCATCCTGAGTGGCCCGAAGGGTTGTATCGAAGGATAGATGCGGTAAATAAACATTCGAATGGCTTATATAAAAAACTAACATCTCCTTCTCCCTAAAATAAATTACTAGAGAAAAGGCGGAGTGTTAATGACGTAGCTAGATGCGCCAATGCGCCGGCTGCAATATCATCAGCAAGAATTCCCATGGCTCCCGGTAGACTTTCAAGGGAGTCGATCCCTAGGGGTTTAAGCCCATCAAAGAAGCGGAAGTAGCAGAATGCTATCAGTAACACCAACGGATTAAAGGGCATTCCGAAGGTAGTGACGGCAAAGCCTACAATCTCATCCAGAATAATCTCTTGAGGATCGTGTGTGCCGGGGTAAAAATAGAGTGCCTTACTTATGATCCAGTAGGAAAGGAGTGCCAATAACAGTATAAGCATCTGTTCGGACAAGCCGGGCAGAGAGCCTATAAGCTTTCGTCCTTCGAACAGGAGAGGAATGGCGCACAGCGTGCCGCAGGTGCCTGGGAAGGGTAATTTGCCCACGGGCCACAGCGAGGCTATAAGGGCACAGATGCGTGCTAAAATTGGATTTACAGGCTTAAAGTTCATCGACGGCATACCTCACGGGTGAGGACCAGAATTACTCCTGATATAATTGCTATATCGGCCAGATTGAATAAGGGCCATTGATAGCCGCAGAATCCTAGTGCTATAAAATCTACCACGCCGCCATGTAACGGGCGGTCGATAAGATTGGAAAAAGCGCCCCCGCATATGAGGACTTCGGCGAATATAGAGTGATGTTGTTGATATCGGGTCCAGGTGTACCAGATAAAGAAAGCGGTAAACAGAGCAACCACGGATGAAATGGCGACGAATCCGCTGGTGCTTGCGGGGTTGATTAGACTCCACGAAATACCACGGTTGATGGCTACAGACTCGGGGCAGCGCCAGAGGGTTAGCTGTTTGGTGATAAGGTCAAGGACTACAATAGTGGTAAAAATGCTGAGATTTTTTTTCATCGAATTTCAACTCCATAGGTGGATACTGCAGATTGAACTGCGGATTGAACTGCGTCTAGATCTTCTTTTGAGAGGGTTTTTTCGTCATCTTGCACGATATATCTAATGGCGATAGACCGGCGATTACCCCATTCTTCCTTTTCAAAAATATCAATTAAGGTAACATCTCGTATGCGTGCATCGGCAAAGGCTATAGCCTCTTCTAAGGTTGTTACTAATACCGTGTTGGGTGTGAGCATGCTAATATCAAGTGATACGGCCTGGAAGCGTGAGGGGCTTTCAAATTTTTTCTCTGCACGCAGCGCATTAATAAGTAATGTACTGTCTAATTCAAATGCGAATGCCTCACCTTCGGCTACCGTGGCCATAAGCTGTGCAGAGACCATGCCTGCATACCCTAGTTTTAAACCATCAGGGGCTGTTCCTTGCCCCGGATTAAATCCTGTTATCCAGAGCTCTGCGATACGGTTTTCATCGGCCCAGAAAGGAATAT
>CAYRPI010000003.1:28797-31190 GCA_964426225.1 uncultured Candidatus Babeliaceae bacterium
CCTCCACCAGCGACGGCTGGAAGTGACCCGGAGGGTTGTATCGAAGGGGTTGCGGAAACTCTTTTCCAGATTACAAAAATATCGAGTGCGATAAAAAGAGATTCAAGAGCCGCTTTCCCTTCATAAAAGTTGAAACTGCCGCGGTCGTAAAAAATGCCGGAACAGACATGCTTTTCGCTGATGTGTGTGTCGATGTTCAGGATTAAATCTTGTGTTCGTGGGTCGTTGGCAGCGCTATCAGAAAGTTCTTGGGAGCGAGTTTTCCAGATGCGATTAAGCTCAAAGAAACGCAGCCGTTTTTCTGCGACAGAATTGACTTCGATTGCATGCAACAGGTTGGGAATTAAGCTGGTTACCAGTCGGCGTGAATTTTCGGATAGTGGATTTAGAACTTCGGGCGCATCGTTGATGGTGAGTCCTAATTTTTTCAAAAAGGGTTCATCGTAAAGTGGGTAGGTTTCGAGTTCTCTCATGGAGAGAGCGAAGGCGCAGTGTCGTTTTATCATCCGTTTTCTGAGTACCGAGTCGGTGCTGTAAGGGCGCATGACGCGCGAGGGGATAATAGGCGGGATGGAATCGTATCCATAGAACCGGGCTACTTCTTCAATAAGGTCTTCGGGGATGCGGATATCTTTAGTTCCTCTAAAGGTGGGGACGGTAACACGGTAGCTTAGCCCTGAGTTGCCATCAATAATCTGTATTCCAAAGCCTAGGTGCATTAAAATGGAGCGAACCTGCCCTTCTGTTATGGTGGTGCCTAGTTTGTCGACTAAGGTTTTATGGGAAAGGTCGATGGTAACTTCTTGAGCTAGGGGGCCAACGGATGTAATAGAATCTTCTGCGTTAAATGGAAGGCCTAATTCGTGGGCTAGGGTTAGGTATCGTTCTAATGCAACGGTATTTTGGTTAGGGTCGAGGCTTTTTTCAAAGCGGGCGGAGCTTTCGGTCCGCTTTTTAAGGCGTGAGGCGCTGCGACGGATAGTGGCTGCATCAAAGTGGGCGCTCTCTAAAAAGATGGATTTAGTTTGTGCGCTGATGGCGCTTTCGCGGCCGCCCATTATGCCGGCCAAGGAGAGTGCTTTTTTTTCATCAGCGACTACGCAATCCTGTTCGCATAAGGTGGCAGTTTCTCCATCTAGAAGAGCTATGGTTTCATCGGTACGAGCTTGTCGTACTATTAAATTACCTGCAATGTGCTCTGCATCAAAGGCATGGAGCGGCTGTCCCCAATCAAACATGACATAGTTGGTAAGGTCTACCCAGGCGTTTAGAGGCTTTGCGCCAACGCGTATGAGGCGATGGGCAATGGGTAGTAGCGAGGGAGTGCATGTGATGGCGGAAAGTTTAAGCCCTGCAAAGCGTGTGCAGGCGGATGGTTGTGAAAGGTCTATGGAGGAAGATTTTTTTTCGTAGTGGCGGATGGAACGGGGGGTGGCGAGTCGTTCTTCGGGTAGTAAGGTAAGGCCAATTAGAGCGGCAATTTCTCGGGCAAATCCGCGATGGCCCCATAGGTCGGGGCGATTGGTGAGGGATTTGTTTTCAATTTCGATAATCCAGTCCTCGCTTTCTATCTCCTTGCGCCACTCACCGGCCTGTTTTTCTGGGGGTATGGAAAGGGTGGGGAGAAGGCCTTCGCGTTCTCCACCTAGGTCGGCAAGAGTCGTCCAGCGATAGGAGCCATTAGTCTCTTGTGTGACTAAAAATAGGGGATGGAGGGGGTTGGTAGTGGCGTCTGGGCGTGGCGGTAGGGATAGATTTTTTTTGCGTTCGTGGCAGCGGGCTTGGACCTGTGTGGCATCGCTTGCAGTTACTTCAACTAAAAAGAGAGATGCAGTGTTCCAGATGTGGTGCTTAAAACCGTCTATTTCGGCGGTTTTTGCGCTTAATTGTTTTACTAGGTCGTGGATATCATAGGTGTGCCAGTCTACGCCTAAGTGATCAAAAATCCATGCGATTGAAATTTTCATTAGTGCCTCTTTAAATAAATCTGCTGGAAGGACCCAGCCTCGCCCAATAACATTAGGATAGAAGAAAAGCGTTGATCAGGCAAATTGGTGTAATGTGATTGCCTGCGGAGGGGTGGGTGGAGGTTCGTGTAGGAGGGGCAGAGTCACGATGGAGCTCGGCGGAGACTGAGTGAAGTTGGATGGGGAGACTTTCGTCTCCCCACGGTTTGACGTGCATGCGATTGTGATTAAACGGCGATGGCCTTTAGAGCTTGTGCAAGTTTTGGTAGTGGATCTGGTCCTGGCGTGATTATTGGTGGATTTATCACAGGTGGATTTATTGGTTGTGGCGGTGTTAGGGGCCATGTTACGCTATTGAGATAAGTCTCAGCCTTGGTGAAATCGCTTGCCATGGACTCAAGGGCTTTTTGGGTTGTAGACAGAGAA
>CAYRPI010000003.1:31200-31938 GCA_964426225.1 uncultured Candidatus Babeliaceae bacterium
GCCGGGGAGCGCCTGAAAGAAGGGTTTTTTTATAATCGAAGCGCCGTTCAGGTAAAGATAGGCAACTCGAGCCATTAGGTTATCTCCTGGGGTTAGCAAGGTCATGTCCATTGGTTTTTTTACTTTGTCTTTCCACCATGTAGTGATGGCAGTTGAGCATTCTTTGTCTCGGTTTACAGGATTTTTTGGCAGCAGGTTCTCAAGGCCCAATTTAAATCCGGTTGAATGGTCTACGCTTAATTCTTGAAAAGCGCGCTTGAAATATTCGTTAAGGAAGGATGGTCCCGCCGGCTTTCCTCCTTGTGGTCCCACAGGTGTCCCTATAATTGGCTTTGCACCAAGTTCTTGCGCCGTTCTGACTTTGAGGCTTTTGTTTGGGTATTCTTTATAGTAAGCTTTTAAATACTCGAAGATTTTTTCTTTTGTGTCACGCTTTGCTTGGTTGTCAATTTCAATTAATTCATTTTCTTTTGTTATTGTTTCTGTTCCAAGGTCTCCTTTTTGCTTACCTATAGGATATGATTTAAGAGCTTTTTCCTCCAAATCTAGTCCGAAGTTGAGCGAAAGCTGTAGTAATATTTTATTCTTATCTTGTTGCTTTCCGCTAGCATATGGGTTTAATATAGCTTTTCGCCAATTATTTTTTTTTTCATCATTTTCAAATATGTCTAAAGGTTCTGTCCACTCTTTCAGTAGGGCATCTTTGAATACAAAAGGTGAGATGAGTGATGTTTTCTG
>CAYRPI010000004.1:0-20404 GCA_964426225.1 uncultured Candidatus Babeliaceae bacterium
AGTCCCCTGGTTTGTAATACTAGCTCCTGTAAAGGAGGGGGAACTGGTGGTTGCAACACTCTGGTCTAACGAAATGGTTCCGGTCGCTGGATTTAGTGCCAATGTGCCTGCAGAACTTGCAGTAATATTTATGTTATTGGTTGAGGGATCAAAGGTTACACCACCAGAAGCTGCGGATGCTTTTAGGGTAAAGCTATTTGCACTTCTAGTCGCAAGGCTTAATTCTGATAAAAGTTTGTCTGTGGCGATTAAATCATGAGTCTGCGCTTCTAGCTTTTTTTTCAAGATTAAATTTTGATTTTTTAAAATAGTGGCGTAGTAAAGAATAGACTTCCAGTTTGACGAGGGGATAATTCCCGCCAACTCTTTTTGGGGTGCAATAAACAATTTATGTATTGTTATTAAAAGGGGGTAGAGTGTTTCATTTTCGTGTGTAGTAAAAATCTCTTGTGTTATTAATAGAGGCCATAGTAGGTGCATTAAAAAACTTTTTTTCATAAACTCTCCCTTTTAATAAATGTCAAAAGACCTCCGCGTTTTGTGCAGAGGTCTTTTGACGTACAATTGGTTTTTTTATGCTTGAGTGAAGGACATGTAGTGAACTGCAAAGCTACTTGCACCTGCAAGTATGGTGTCTAATGTATCTCCTGCATATCGTACTTGTATGGTGTCACCTTGAGTGAGTACTGCTACAGTGGTCAAATTAAGCATATGAGTGTCTGTTCCACTATCGCTTGAAACCATTGTCGGGACTACTATTCGTGCTTGAGCTCCAGGAATGACGGTTACGGTACCGTTTAGGAATACGCCAATTTCCTTAGTTCCTACTTCGCCTATCTGGGCACAGACTTGCGCTGTAACTAGATAAAGTCCTGTTGCAGGTGCGGTATAAATACCGGTTGTATTAACATAGTTTGAGTTGTAGTCATAGTTTTCTGTGTCAAATACAATAGTTGTAACGTCTGCTGCGAGAGGAGGGGTTATGTTGGTTGCTACATATGCGGCAGCTTTGTATTTGGAGGAATAGGTGGTATTACCTGCAGAATCGATAATAACTCGTGCTGTATTGTTTGTTTCGAGATTTAATCCATATGCATCATTGGTTCCAAGAACAGCTAGTGCACCAAATGAGTTGCCATTTTGTATAAATGCAGTTGATGAAAGCGTTGACCAACTCAATACACCACTGCCATCAGTGGTTAAAAGTTGTCCGGATGTTCCATCATCTACCGGTAAGGTTAATGAATAATCTGCGGCTAGAGCTGCAGGAGCCTGCATAGTTATTTTGTTTGTTCCACCACCTGTTGCTTCGTATAATAATAAGCCGCCTTGATTTTCGAGTGAAATGCTGTGTGCTGCAAAATCACCACTTGCATCCCGTGCAACAATGTAACTGGCAGTGTTGGCCGAGGAGACGGTTGCAAGTTTTGCATTAGTAATGGTTGTATTTGTAATATCAGCATCTACAATAAGCGAAGACGAAAGGATACCTGTAGTAACCGCGTTATGCACAACACCTGCGGTGCTGAATGCTGGGATGGCAATAGCACCACTGCCTGCTGCATTTGCAATGGTAATGCGGTCAGATCCTTCAGTCTGAATTCTTAATCCAAATGCATCTGTTGTTCCAAGAATCGCTGAAGCCGTACCAAAAGCATTGCCACCATTTGCAAAATAACTTCCTGTTGGTGCAACCGATGTCCAACTAAGGACACCACTTCCATTGGTTGTTAGGACCTGGTTGCTTGTTCCATCATCAACCGGTAAAGTTAAGGTGTAATCTGCGGCAAGAGCTGCAGGAGCTTGAATTGCTGCATAATTTGTTCCGCCACCGGTTGCTTCATAGAACTTTAAAATACCTTGATTTGAAAGCGATGCTCCTGCAAAAGAAGGAGTGCTTGTAGTAGCGGTGCCCTGGTCAAAGGAGATAGTGCCTCCACCCGGACTAAAGGAGATTGTTCCTGCGGAAGTCGCACCTATCGTAATATTATAGGTTACAGGGTCAAAGGTTATGGCCCCAGAAGCTGCAGATGCTTTCATAACAAAACTGTTTGCGGTACGGGTTCCCAAATAACCGCTAGGTGCAGATCCTTCACTCTCTATGCCAATATCAAGCTGTTTGTTGTCAACAGTTTTTTTAATTTTTAAGGTTGCATCGACGATGTTGGTCTGTTTTAGAGTGGAAGTACTATCTAGTGGAAAAGTTCCGGGTACATGTAGATCCCCTGCAAGATCAATATTGCTGGCAAACATGGTTCCTGCTATATGAGCATCACCGGTAACATTAATATCTTTAGGCAGAGGGTAAAGAACTTGAGGGTTTACGGGGGCTGTATTTACTAATAAATTAGGGCGTGGTGAGCGGGCTGCGCATTGCGAGAGGAACCCCTCTGTAGTTTTAATAAGCTCATTTAGGCGTGCATCATCACCAAGTTGTGGGCGGCAGGCTTCTAATTGTTCGATCGAATTGGTTAGTGCGTGATAGAGTTTAAAGTACGAAATGGTACTGTTACCGGTTTTGATATCGTTAGAAATTTGAGCCGCATCTGAGTTTAAAGAGTTTGTGTTTAATTCTACTATTTCATCAAAAATATCGCAGAGTTGATCGCGGCATAGTGAACAGTCTATGTATTCGCCTTGAATACAGAGAGCATTGATTATTGAATCATTTTTACTATGTGAGGGGTTTTCATTTGTGTAAACTCCATAACTTAAGGTTGATGAAATTAGTGCTCCTGCAAGTCCTAACCCTATCAACTGTGAATAGTTTTTCTGGTTCAAACTACACCCTTTCATGTAAGAGAAATTTTAAGTGACACTTTGTGGGATAAAATCAACAGGACTCTGATTTATATTCCGAAGTGAACATTAACATTTTAAGAGTGCTTTTGGCAAGTTGCTGGAATTTTATATAAAAAGGGGGACGGATTTAAATAGGATTTAATCCTGTAGGGTCTTTTGGGGACGCAAAGGATGTGGGGGCAAGCTATTTAACTGAGGAGGAGGTCCGGAGTTTTCCATACGGTTACCCTTCCCGGATCGCTGACTAAGAAATATTGTCCATCGGGACTAAAGATTATCCCTAATTTATAACTGTCTATAGAGTCTGGGAATGAATGTTTTACTGTCATTAATAGAGTTCCATCTTTAACGCTCCAGAGGGAGACGTCATCTTGGTCTTGCTTTTTTTCTATGTGTGTTCTGATAAGTAGAATTTTGCTGTCTGGAGACCATTCAAGGCCATAAACCGGTTTTTTTGTTTGAAAAGAGCTCTGTATTTTTTCACATATGGTATCCCAGATAAGAACTGTGCCATTGGATTCTCCTATGGCAATTAATTTGCTGTCTTTACTAACAGCGGTGTTTAAAACTTCTGATGAACACTTTAGGCTTTTGGTCAAATCTCTTGAGTCGACATCCCATATTTTGGCAACAGGATCTTTCTCTGCCGTGGTGACGATGTATTTACCATTGGGGCTTGGGGTTATTGTGGTGATTTTGGTATCGTGAGCTCTTATACTTGGTGCATTTTTTGGATCAGAAAAATCTTGAATAAAGTCAGAATCAGCTTCAGGGAGTATTACTGAAAGCAGTCCATCCTCGTTATCTTCGATTTTTCTTACGGGGTTTTGACCAAACGCCACATATAGTTTTTTGCTATCTGGGGCGAAGGTAAATGTGTCTACGGAATGGTTGAATTCCTCTTCGGCATAATCAGTCCATTTGTTGTTTTCAAAATATGTAAATGTAAGGTTAGGCACGAATCCCTTGTAGCTTTTTTTAAACACGATAGTTTTTTTGTTGGGGCTTAGAATAGTTTTAAAATCGGTGGCATAAGATTTAGATTCTAATATTTCTGTTTGGCCTGGTTTCATCTTTTTAGTAATCAGATTTGGACCTGTTTTTAATATCCATATATCGGTGTTTTCTGTTCCAAAACTGGCGCTGGATATTTTTTTGTCTTCGCTTTGAATCGTGTAAAAAGGGATCGTTGCCTTAATCGGGAAGTTTGAGGGGTTATTATTTTTGGAGGTTTCAGAGAAGGGGGCTATAAACGGGGTAATATTCTTGAGGGTTTCTTTGTTGGGGTTAATTTCTAGTGGTTTTTTCTGGATGGAAGGTTCGGGGATGGTTTGTTTAGCAAACCATTTGACAAATGAGCCTTTTGGGTCGATTTTTCTTCCTTTTTCAAGGTAGATAAGTGCATTTAAAATTCGTTTATAATCGGAGCTAGAAATTTTCTTAATTTTTATTTTATTTTGGATGAGGATGGTTTCTAGAACATTCTTGCGTTTATTTATGTTTTTAAGCCCTAAAAAAGAGCTGGCTTCGATTAATTCAAGAAGGCTTTCGAGGTTTTGTCCATTAAGATAGTTTTTTAATTCGAATGTTTTATCTTTAGGAAGAGCGAAAAAGGAGTGATGAAGGCTTAATGTTTCGAATGCCTTTTTCGCTGGCTCTTTTTGGATATCTGTTGAAGAGAGGATTTGAAAGACCGCTTCTTTTATAGAGGTTGAAGAGAGGTTCTTCCCTTTAAGTTCTTTTTCAAGAAATTCACTGTGTATGAGGAATTTGTTAAGTTGTTTTAACTGGCTTAAAATTAGCGATTTTTCAGGTGCTAAGATTAATCTGTGTTCCTCTGTTTTTTCAACTGGGATGTTGTTTAAGCCAGAAAGTATCATGGTGCAAAATAGCGAGACGGCTGCAAAAAATTGTAAGCCTTTTTTAGTATATTTTCTAATAGAGTTGTTTGTCATGTTTTTTGTTCTTTTATTTTTGCTATATTATTTTAATATTTTCTATCCATAATTTATATTATAGATGGTTTTTAATATTTTTGCAATAAAAAATTGTAGGGCTATCATATCTAAAAAATTAAAAAATTAGTCAGACTCGTTGTTTTGAGGGTGCGTGTTATACTTATCCGGATTTGGAATGTTGGCTTTATAGCGTTATCCCGGAATAAAAAATAGGGGGAGGTTCAGATTGATCCCCCCTATTATATAAATCTTAGGAGTTGGTTAGAGTTTATAGATTACAAATTTTACATCAGCAATGGCCCATGAGTAAGGGACCCATCGTAAGGAAATTCTAAGCCCTTCTCGTTCTAAAAGAACTTCCTCATCTATCGTCTTTACATCTCCTCGGCGTTCTATCACCTTTGGATTGCCTCCCACCCATGCGCGAATATGACGAAAATTGTTAGCTCTAAATCCTTCAAACCAGACTTCAAAAGGACTGTATTTGTTGTTTGCAAATTGTACGAGTGCGCCTCGTTTCCAGTCTGTGCCACTTGTTGGAGAAGGATTATAGCTAAAGTCCCACCACCAGAGGAAATTAAACATTCCAGCTCTGCCGGGGGCAAGTTGAAAAGGACTTATAACATACTTACCAATCCCTGTTACGGTAACATATGTATCGGTGTTGTTCTCTACCCATCCTTCAAGATTATTGGTTGGATTGCCAACAATAGACTGCCCTATAAACGTTAGACATATTCCTAACTTTACGGCGATTATGTGTATGTTTTTCATTGTCCCACTCTCCCCTCACAGGATTTAATCCTGCTTTATTGTACGGTATTTCCCCACGATTAAATTTAAAATAATTTAATCCTAACCCTTAGGTTTAGGGTAACAAAAAGAGGGTTGAGATTACTAGTGATTTGGTTAATTTTCCTGCAGTTTGCCATACATTTTTCACAAAGAGATATTTGAGAATTTACTTGCCTACGCAGAATTCATTGAATACGGAATCTAGAGCGGCTTCACTTATGCTCTTGCCGGTGAGCTGGCTGCTCTCTTCTAATGCTTCTCGGAGGTGGTAAGAAATTAATTCATAGTGAACCATGTCATGAGCAAGGAGTTCTAAAATTTGAATTACCTGTTGTTCTAAAACAGTTAGTAAATTCATATGTCGTTGATTTATCATAAAGGGAACTTGTGCCGACGCCAATAGAGCTGCAATCTTTTTCTCAATCAGCTTTTCAAGGGCCTCGCATCCGTTACCAGTGACACTTGAAATAGATAGAATTTCAGGGCTATTTTTTAAATCTTTTTTTAGAAGGGAGTCTTGGAGCATGGCGGTGAGTTTTTTTGGGAGAGGGACAAGGGGGAGATCGCCTTTGGTTTTTACAATAATAGTTTTTAAACCACTTTCTGATAGGATTAAATCTTGTAAGAGCTGTTCATAAACCTGTGCATTAGTGTCTAGAAGTTCTTTAGAGCCATCTATGACAAGTAAAATAATATCGGCTTTTTGCGCTTCTTGCAGGGAACGTTTGACCCCTTCTTGTTCTATTATATCATCGGTTTGACGGATGCCTGCCGTATCAATAAGTGTCCAAAAAGTACCATTGCGATAAAGCCCTGCCTCGATAGTATCTCGAGTAGTTCCTGCAATTGGTGTTACAATAGATCGTTCTTGATTTAATAGTCGGTTAAAAAGTGAAGATTTTCCTGCATTAACTGCGCCTACTAATGCGATACGTACACCTTGGCGAATCTGTGTTCGACTATCAAAACTTTTCTGAGCCTGGTTTATTTTGCGATTAACTTCTTGTAACAAGGTGGTAATTTGCGGTGAAAAATCACCTTCATTTTCAAGAAATTCAAAACTTGCTTCACACCATGCTAGTGCTTTTAAAAGGGAACTTTCGATATCTGTAATCCATTGAGAAAGGCTTCCGTCCATCTGGGCAAGAGAATTTTTAATGGCTAGTTCTGTTTGTGCGCAGATAAGTTCATTGATTGCTTCGGCTTGTACTAAATTTATTTTTCCGCTTTCAAACGCCCGACGAGTAAATTCACCACGTCCAGCTAACCGTGCACCTAGTTGTAATGCACGTTGAATAATAGATTCAATAATAAAGGGATTATTATGACACGAAATTTCTACAGTATCCTCACCTGTAAAAGTTCGAGGACCTTTAAGTAAAATGAATAAGACTTGATCCAGATGTTCTCCCTCTGCATTAATAACCCATCCTAAATGGACAGTATGACTTGGGAGCTCTGCAAGTTTTTTGCCGTTCATAAGTGAGGCAAGAGAATCGGCTAATTCAATTGAGCGTTCTCCGGACATGCGCACAAGCGCGATGGCCCCACTTCCTGAGGGCGTACTTTGCGCAATAATAGTATCGTTACTAGTCATAGATAAAATTAAGTATGACTTAATACAATCTTATGCCCACGCAGAGCTTTTCTAAATTGCCGTTTAAGTGTTGCAATCATAAGCGTTGAAAGACTTGCAAGAATATGTTTTTCTCGTACAGGGTCTTCAATTAATGGACGGCTTAGAATTATGCGAAGATTAAAATCTTGAATCTCTGTTCTAAATGTAACATCCTGCATGCCCATAAGTGCTAAGACTTCTGTAAGCCAGGTACGTGCGCTTACAGCCAACTCTTCGTTCCACAAGCCTTCAGCACGAACAATAGGTCTTGGTTGAATAGGAGCTGCTGCCGGCTTTTGCTGAGAGTATTCTCGTGGCGCAGGCTGAATATTCTGTTGTCCGCGACGAGGCTGAGCGGTTTGCTGGGAATTTTGCTGCGTATGAGGTTGAGACTGAAAAGCCTGAGATTGATTTTGCAACCCTTGATTTTGAGCTTGTGGCCCTTGATAAGGATTGCGGGGAGCTTGTCTGCCTTTAGAGGCTGGGACATCTCGCTTGGGTTCACTTTCAAACAAAAATGCTATTTTAGCAGATCGCTTTGTAAGCCCAAGAAAATTATAAATAGGTTGCTCAAGAATTTTTACAGAAAAATCCTGTGGACTACCTGCTGTTTTCCATGCCTGCTCAATCGCCTTGGCTATGGTTGAAGCTTCTTGCACAATTGATTTCATGAACAACTCTTTCCGTTGTATCAACAAGATTAGTTTCGATAAGATTTTCACTACAATATGTAGGATTGTGTAGAACTAAGGGGCGTAGAACCAATGATATTTTATGGAGCGGGAAACGGGATTCGAACCCGCGACCTTTGCCATGGCAAGGCAACGCTCTACCAACTGAGCTATTCCCACATTTCAAGCCTAACAATAACATATCATGGCCAAATCATTTGTCAACCATTAAATGGTGAATGCTGTTAATCATCCTTCTCTTTTCTAAATGTCTACGTGATGATACAAAGGTGCTATAACATTCTTATGGAGCTCGGCATAGGTGCTTAAGAGGACAGGCTTTTGGTTGCCAATTTGTGCCATCAGTTGGCCTCGAGCGTTTCTTTTTCCTTTGACGATTGACGGATTGGCGCCACCGATCTTTGACCAGCCATTCTCTTTTCCGCCACATAGGGTTGTTCGTACGATTTCATCATCGATAAACTGGGAAATTTCCCCGGGATGTAAATTGGCTTTTGTTTTGACTTTTGAGATAAGGTTTATCGCTGTCATTTCAGCAAGGCTAGGATTAAACCCAGAGAGTTCGGCAGCATAGCTTTTGTGCAGGAGTAGAGGCTTCCGCTTCTTGTGTTCAGGTAGAAGCCAGATTAAGCTATTGGCTGCATGCCGATATACTTCACTTGAAAAACTTGGGACACTCCTGCTTCCTAATTTAACTAGGATGGCATGGTATCTTTGGTCTGGTCCAGCTGTAAGATAGTTTTCGCTGTAAAGTTTCTCTGCTATTTCAACTAGTTTTGCGTCGGTAACTGGACTTGGCAAAATAGTTTTATGAGTTTCATAGATCTGCTTAACATCGGTTAAAATGGAACAGAGTTCTTTATAGGAACCTCCCGGGTTTTGCAGGCCCGCTATCAATGCTGCGCCATTGCCGTTTTGTATAGCGATTAAATCGGCTGCAGCTTGTGGGTAAGTTTGTGCAAGAGTTGTCTCTTGTTGTTGCATACGATTAATTTCTGTAGTCAAGCTTTGGACTATGTTGTGAGCATCCGTAAAGGCATCGTTTGCTATTTTGCATTTGTTCCAGAGCACTTTGACTTCAAGAATTTTGTTTAATTCTCCTGCATCTCTGTTGACACGGCGTGCACGGGATTCGATACTTTTTAAGGCGTTATCTATCGCTGTGCAATTATTTTTTGAGATACTGTTGCCCGCAAGCAGGTGTTCTGCAAGCGTTGCCTTTATGAAGTTGGTTCTTCGCGCTCCGAAAGATGTCGCAAAATTTTGATTGCCCTGGGTTATGCCATTTTCAAAATTTGTTTGAGCTATTTGAAGTTCAGATTCTTTTTGTTGTTCGTCATACTGTTTTGTAATTAGCTCTGTTCCTGTGTTTATAAGGTCGTTTGCATAGGGATGAAGTGCGGTTGCAAGATCCGTTTTAAGCAAGGTTAAGTTTTGTATTTTTTGTTCCTGAGGGAGTTTGAAAATTTGTTTTAACGTCTGTTTATAACTGTAAAGAACCAGATTAGATTTAAGATTTTTGAGGTCAATAACGCTATTGCGAATTTCAACTTTTATTTTTTCGCTAGTGGTTTTGTTAGCCGTAGCAGCTTGTAGTTCTTCGTCTCTGTTTTTAATAACCATGTTTAGCTGGCTTAGCAACGTTGTATTGATTTTCCCTAAACATTCTTCGTTTTTCAAGCTGACGAGAATATTCGATGAAAGTGGGGATTCGGTGCGAAGGTCTTCTAAGATTTGTTTTACAACAGCAACCACTTCTCCATTGTTGCATCCATCTGTGTATTTTGCGATGTGGTAACAGAATGATTTAACATCTTCAAATATGGGAGTAGTAGCGCTGTTTGAACTTGTCAAAGCATCCTCAACCGTTCTCTTGCATATGGCTCCTCGTGCAACAATGTTAGGATTTTCTTTTAAAACAATATATCCGCCATCACATACAATCTCTCCGTTGTCATCTTTAATTACGCGCAAAATTCGATTGCGGATCTGATCTTTGATCAGTGAATCGTCGGTCACGTTTGTGAGCATTATTAGGATGATGCCTTGTCTTGAAAGGGAATCTTGTAAGTCCATAAGAGATTTATTGGTTACTAACTGTAGATTCTGATGTTGAGCGTCTCCGAATTCTTTGATAAATTGATCAACTTCATCAAGACAGACAATGCTGCCACGGTCTAGATTCATGCTTTCTATATGTTGGCGTAAATGTTCAAATTTTTTCTGCAAATCACCAAAATATTGGCCTTGAAAAAGATTTTTTGAGGCATTAAGTATAAAAAGAGGGCGATCAAGAGCGTTGGCAAGATCTCTGGCAAATGTCGTTTTACCGGTATTGGACGTTCCTTTGAGCAGCAAGTTTTTTGTTTTTCCTTCTTTTAGATCGAAAATAAAGGCCTTTAATCCATCCTCTGAACACATCAAATCAAGGTCTTCTGCATCTAACTCTTTCTTGGATTCATCCGGTTCTATAAATTCACCCATTTCACCACTGTTTTGTTCACTGGTTTCTCCCGAAATAGTACCACGCAGTTCTTGTAGGGTGCCGGACATTTTTTGGAAGATAATAAAAGATAGTGTGCCGAATAAAGTATTATAAGCTAGCTTGCGACGTTCGTTTAGAGAGGTGGTATCCCATACGGTTCCTGGCATAGGGATAAGTGCTGCGTAACGGCATATAAGTGCACTTAAAAGCATGGAGGTAGGAGCTGCAACGGCGGCTCTAACAAACCAGTGCTGGCGATTAAATTGCCGTTGTGTCCAGGTCCAGGGCTTTATAACTTGTCTTTTTGACCAGGTGTAGGCACGTTTGGTGTTTGATGTAATGGGCTTATTAAAGTAAATACCTGCAGCTATGCCTGCTCCTATACCTATAGTGGTATAAGGATGTGCTTCCATGCTGCTACCTATATACGGTAGAGTGCTTTGGGTAAATGTCTGCCAGGCTTGTGCACCAAGAGATTGCACTCCTGCCCACGCAGAAACGGATTTTTTTGCCTGTAAGGGTAGAGGCAGTTGAGTTCCCACAACGCATAGTGTTAAAAAAAGAGCTAGTTTTTGGGTCTTCATAGTTTTCATGGCATTCCCTTGTTTCATTTTTCAGGATTAAATCCTGTTTTTATTCTGGATAATTTTTAAATTACAGAGCTTTAAGGATTTAACATCATCTTTAATTGTTCTATGAAAATTGCAAAGGGAGCCCCTGTAGAATTTTCTAGCTTTTCTTTCAATTCTTTTACCAGGTCTTTTATCTGGAGATACTGTGCAAGCGTACCTTTTACGTTTGCTGGAAGTTGATTCAGGACGTTTAGTTGTTGTGCTACGGAGTTATGTTTTTTTTCATGCTCGTCATAGAGATTTTTTGCGACTTGAAGGTCGTGGCGTAACTGATCTGCCTGTTTTTGATCTTCAAGGGTGAGAGCGCGTGGTGTTGAACGGGTTAGGTATTCGACTATTTTATATCCTATAATACCACCAAAGATGCCACAGACAAAAGGAATTACGGTTGATGCAACCGATGCAAGTGTACTGCGATTTTGGGGTGCGAGTAGCTCGCTTTCTAAGGTGCTACATTCTTTTCGTAGAGAGGCTAATTTTTTGCGGTCCAGTTCTAATTGGGCGTGTAAAGTTTCTAGCTCTTTTTTAAATTCAGCTTGTTGTGTGTCGTTTACTTGTCCGGCGAGAGCAGCCTTTTGTTCTGTAGATCTCTTTTTTTCAAGCTCTGTAGATTTTTTTATAGAGGCTGAGAGATCTTTAATCTGTTGCCGTAACGCTTGCACTTTAGAGAGTGTATTTGCTAGATCGTTATGACCAGCATTTAAAAGTTTATCGATAACATGTCGAGAGACTAGATACCCAATTACGGCTCCGCTCACGGCTCCACCACCGCGGGCAAGCTTTGTCTTCAAAGAGGTGGGTGCAACTTCAAAGAGGCTGAGCAGGATAGAGAGCTCGTTTATCTTGTTTTTGCTCTTTTCAACGGCTTCTCCAAGTTTTTTTTCGCGTGCCATTAGAGCGGCTTCTTTGAGAACTAGCTTTTCAAGCGTCTTTAAATTGCCATTGGGCGCGTAGGGCTTGAGTTGCGCTTCTCGTTCCGCAAGCATCTCTCTGTAGGCGTTTATATTAAATTGAAGAATTTTGGTCTCTCGTTCTATCCCGTTTTTAGCCCCGCCACCAGTTAGGTCTTGAGCCTTGTTCCAGGCCCATGTTGTAGGTTTAACGAGAACATCAAGCGCGGCTTTAATAGCTTTATCAATAAACGAAATTTGTTCATTGGGCTTTTGAGTAGATTGATTTACAGTTTCGGCAGTTTCGCCGTAGACATGTCCCGTTATCAACGGCACACTTATAAGTGCTCCCATGAGCACATTTTTCTTATTTATAGTCATTTTGGAACCCCCTATTAAATCCATTAGAAACAAGATGATTATTTTATTGAAAATATAACCTATAAAAAGTTGTTTGTACAGGGGTTGGAAAAAACATGGTAAACTGTACATCTGGCTAATTGTCCTAGTAAATTGTTTTAAATAAAGATGCGGGAGGTGCACATGACGCACGAATACATACGGTTGCAAAATGCAGGCCCTTTGTCGGGTGAGGTGACTTTAGAAGGTGCCAAAAATGCGGTATTGGTAACTATGGCGTCCTTGCTTTTAACGGCAGGGAAATCGCGTCTTACTCGTGTTCCTGCATCTCAGGATGTTTACCAGATGATGGCCTTATTGACTGAGTTGGGTGCGGATGTTGTATTTGATGAGAGTGTGCATGAACTTATCGTTGATACGACGCATCTTAAGGGGTGGCAGGTTTCATTAGATCTTATGAAGCGTATGCGTGCGTCTATTCTAGTTATGGGACCGTTGTTGGCTCGTTTTGGAAAGGCTCGTATCGCGTCGCCTGGGGGGTGCTTAATTGGGACTCGCCCTATTGATTTGCATCTAAAAGCTTTTGCTCGTATGGGTGCTTCTATTATCACCTCGGGGGATTTTATTGATGCCGAGGTTCAGGGGTTAAAGTCTTGTCGTTTTGTTTTGGATTATCCTAGTGTTGGGGCTACTGAGAATATTCTTATGGCTGCCTCTGGTACTAATGGGGTTACCGAGATTGTTAATGCGGCGCTTGAGCCAGAGGTTTTGGACCTTATTGCGGTATTAAGGAAAATGGGTGCGCATATTGATTTTGCATTTCCGGCAACTATAGTTGTGCAGGGATCTGCCACTTTAAAAGCTGTAGAGCACGAAGTTATGCGTGATCGGCTTGAAGCAGGAACGCTCTTAATTGCCGCAGCGGCTACAGGAGGATTTATTTCACTTCCAGATGCTCCCGTTAATTCGCTTGAGCTAGTGCTTGAAAAGCTCAGTGAGATGGGACATTTCATTGAAATAGGTATGCACGGGATTGGTGTGAAATTAACGTCCTGTAGGCGAATGCCGAGCAAGCCAATGAATCCTGTATCTTTTAAAACTATGCCCTATCCTGGATTTCCAACCGACTTGCAAGCACTTATGGTAACATTATTATGTTTGTCTTCTGGTAAAAGCGTGGTTCATGAAACGGTTTTTGAAAATCGGCTTTTACATGTTCCTGAGTTGCAAAAAATGGGTGCCCAGATCAATTTGTCGGGCGATCGTGCAACTATTACCGGTGTTGAGCGGCTTTACGGGGCATCGGTGATTGCCACTGATATTCGTGCAGCGGCAGCATTGGTTATTGCGGGACTTGTTGCAGAGGGAGAGACGCGCATTACAGGGATTCATCATCTGTTGCGTGGGTATGAAGGTTTAGACCAAAAACTTCGTTCACTTGGTGCGTGTATAGATATTGTACGCGGTTAAGATTTGGGAATCCTATTGCTAAACAAATCCGCCAATTAAATCCATAAGTTCACGGGTTATAGATGCTTGACGTAGTTTATTGTAATCGCGTTTCATTTCTTCTAATATTTTTGTTGCATTAGTGGATGATGAGTCCATAGATATAAAACGTGCCGCATGTTCTGCAATGAGCGAATTGAATAGAATCTCTTCAACTTGAACCTTTAGGTAAAATCGTTCAAGTGTAGTAAGAATTTCTGGTGCGGGTTGATCATAGAGATAGCCACTAGGCCCAGAATCGTGGGAGATTTTTTGTGTTTCAAGAGATTCTGGCGTTTGAGGGACTTTTATTACGGTTTTAATCGGGCGTTGGATGAAGAATGATTGGGGATAATTGCTATAAATAGTTAGCTCTGTGTAGCCTGTGTGTCCAAGGATATGCTGGCAGAGTTCGGCGGAGAGAGCAAAAAAATTGCTGGCGGTGAAAGAGGGAAATGAATAGTGCAGCGGATGCCGTGGCGCTACATGTTCGATTATTTTTTTACCGATGGCCACTAAATTGCCGGGAGTCTCTGTTTTTTGATCTTCAAAAAATCTAAAGAGACGCGTGTTAAATGCCCCGCATAGTCCCTTTTGGGATCCTATGATTACCGTAAGGTTGCAGGGTGCAGGTGGGTTGTCGGTGTTACTGGACAAGGATCCTACATCTTGTTTAACTGACTTAAGAATCTTTTCAAGTTCAATTCGGTATTGTTCGAGAAACAGTTTTTTTTTGTTCAAACGGGCATGTGTAGACATAGACGTCAAGCGCATAGCATGCGTCGTTTTTTGAATCATTGTGACTGTTTTTATGCGTTGTCTAAGGTGGATTATATGGGACATGTAAGCGTCCTTTAGCACAAGGCCATTTTATGATAATCTGAAATCTGGCAGGCAATATACCTATACTATAAGACTTAAGGGTTGATTTAGCAATAAGTCTGTTTGAATTCAAGAAGGAGGGTGGGGAAAGGAATGGTTATTATTATTGATGCTTTTAATGTGATAAAGGCGGGATTCAGTTCTCTGGAGGTTGACTCTTCTTTTATACGAGGCTTTTTAGCGCGTGTGGCAGCTTATGCAGCCTTTAGAAAGCATGAAGCAGTAGTAGTATTTGATGGTGGGGGCTCTGCTCATCCAACGCGTGTTTTTGAGCAGGGGGTCTTGGTTATTTATGCGGGATATCACCAACGAGCGGATGACGAAATTATGCGTTTATTGCGACAGTATCCTCCCGATAACGTTGTAGTTGTTTCATCCGATCGTGAGATTGTAAAATATGCTAATTTGCATGGTGTAGTGACGGTGGATGCAGATGCTTTTAAAAAACTTATGTATAATGCGGAGCGGGAAAAAGAACAGGTTGCGCATCGTGCAAAGCAGCGGCAGGGTGGGCTTGTAAAACGGGCAGGGCATCAGAGCACTGCGGAGTTGGATGCGTTGATGGAGAAGGCTTCTGAACGTGCTATGGTTAAAAAGGAAGATAATGCTGGCTATGACAAAGCCTTAGCGCCTGCCCTCCATAGCCTTGGCGAAGGAGGAAGCTCCTGCGATGGAGGGGAAGGGAAATCGGCTGGGGGTAAGAAACTTTCAAAGGCAGAGCGGAAATTAGATCGGGTGATAAAAAAATTATGAAAAATTATAGTGAAAAGCGGGTCTATTCTTTGAATGAATTAGACTCTATTGCCGATGAGGTAGGAAAACTTTTTTCAAAGACATCGGTCCTGGCACTTTATGGTCCCTTGGGCGCGGGCAAGACCACGTTGGCGCAGTCTGTGTTGGCTAAGCGTGGGGTTGAGGGGGTAATTCAGAGTCCTACGTTTACCTATGTTATGACGTATGAATCTTTAGATGGAACCGTCTATCATCATTTTGATCTGTACCGTTTAGGATCGATGGAGGATTTTTTTGCAGCAGGATTTGATGAGTATCTTTTCCAGACCGGTTCAAAGGCTCTTATAGAATGGCCAGAGATTATTAGTCCTTTGTTAGAACATGATACGTGTCATATAGTTTTGGACTATGAGGGAACGGTACAGCGAACTATCTCGTATCGCTGTACCTGATTTTTCCTACGCGCAGGGTGCCGCGCAAATACCTTCTTCTGGTTTGATTTCATTCATAAGCCAATTAATAAACCGTTCACGCTTGCCTGCATCACTGAACCACCACTCTGGCGAGCCACGGAGTAGTTCATAGGTGCGGGTGAAGGTACCATCTGCATGCTCTAGAACTCCAACATGGAAGTTGGTAAAACGGCCGGTATCAGCTTCAAGTTTAGTAGGCTCAAAGAAGTGGGTAGCTACTATAACTACGCTCTGGCGGGAGTTGGCTATGCCTTTTAGGGCTTCATAAACCAATTTTTCAGCGGATGCTTCTACCGTTCCTTTTATAGTTTCGTCCATCAGAGCGAAGCTGCGTTCGCCTGGTGCAAGGTTAGTGATTGATTTACAAACGGCATCTAGTTTTTGTTTTTCGGCCATAAAGGTGGATAGTCCCTTGTGGATATCTTCTTTTTCATCTAGGTAAACTAAGATGCGTGAGAAGGGCGCCAAAATCATCTCTTTTGCGGGAGCGATACCAAAGGTTTGTGCCATGACTACAGCAAAGGCGATAGACTTCATGGTGGTTGACTTTCCACAGCCATTTGATCCTGCAAGGTGCATATTGGCATCACCGCCAAGACCCAGGTGCACAGAGTTGCAGACCGCTTTCTCATTTGGAATAAGCACATTCCAGCAGTCGGTTAATTTGATAACTGGAAGCTCTTCCGTTACAAACGTGGCCAGGCAGAAGGGAGTTGCAGTATTTTTGTGGTCTTTCAAACGACGGGCAGCAGCGGCAAGAGCGTCAATGTCGCCTAATTGGTAAAGAGCATCCAAGAAATCTAGCTTTCGTTCGTTCATCAAGGTGTTGGTTGCTAGAATGCGTGGTTTGTTTGAAAAATATGAATAGCCTTTGAATGTATCGGTTTTAAGGGCTCTAATGAGACGTCCAAGATCATTATTCCCATGCTGGGATTCAACCAGTGCCGTTATGTCTGTTGCTAACTCTTCAAGTTCTGCGACGTTGGATTCATGGACGATGGCATTTAATTCTTCGAATCCTTCAACTATCTGGGCTATTCCCATGAGCTTGGTTTGGAAGTTTTTTAGAATGTCAGTGTAGGCCTTTTCAACAATGTAGAACATGACTCCGCGGAAAAGGGTTATGCTGTCCTCGAAGACCGTGGTCCCATAGGCCATTAATTTTGGTGCAAACCCTGGTTTTTTTGCGAAATCTCCATTCAGGGTTTGTCCATATTTAGAAAGCAAGGTCTCTCCCATACTTGTGACAAAGCCGTGACGAACCAAAAGCTCTAAGTCTCCCATTGAAATCGTGGGCCTATTCGCATTGGTAGATATGTGATCTTCGTTGCCCTTGGATTCAACGTGATATCGGTACATTCCGGGATAATGGCGTAGTAGTTCCGTGGTTATAACTTCTTTTGTTATCCTGTAGGGAAGTTTGGCACAATCTTTTAGTTTTTGTCCCCACGATGCGGCCTGTGCAGCCTGCGAGACATGATTGCTGATTGAGCCGACGGCATGGAGTGGGATGAGGCTGTACAGGTTAGAGGCTGCTTGGTAATAGTAGTAGGCTGAAAGTGCTGTGGTACTCTTATTAAGCCCTTTAAAACCAGAAAAGTCCGGAAAATACAGAGCGTTGAGCATTTGCGAGGTAGCGTCATTCTGCGGTTTGAAGCAGTATGCGTATCTGCTCTGGCCTTGCTGAACCTTCTTTAATGCGTTTTCTAGCCGCTTCAACACTCCCGGTTGCTCGCTCAAATATGCAATAATGCGTTGAAGCTTTTCAAGTTCTTCGATAGAAGATTGAGGTTTTATCAATCGTTGTGCAGCTGCAAATTTACCAAAAACAGTCGTGGTGGGGAAAATGGATAATACTGAGTAATCAGGATCAAAAGCAGGGCCAGATAGTAGATTTAGCTTTTCAGTTACCTGTTTATCCAGAACGCTTTTTGGTTGCAGGGGACGTTTTTGTGACAGAATAGTTAGGTAGAGCCCCATGGTCTCGGCTGCATCGGGTTCATGCAGGGTCACATCTGGCGTTTGGAAGGCGGATGGGGCTTCTGCTTGCGCAGGGTCAATATTGGCTTGTGGTAAATCCCTTTTCTGTTCATTCATTAATGCGGTGTTTGAGATT
The DNA here is from genome assembly GCA_964426225.1 of uncultured Candidatus Babeliaceae bacterium. Lineage (GTDB taxonomy): Bacteria > Babelota > Babeliae > Babelales > Babelaceae > UBA12395. Next base: position 17,924 of record CAYRPI010000004.1, read on the forward strand.
AGAAAATAGCCCATGTAGTCGCGGTAAAAGTTGTAGGAGGGCTGCGGTGCATTGGGTTGGCCGCATAGCAATGAGCCTGCACAGGCTAGTAGAGCTAATGGATATAATTTCATTATTTTTAAACTTTCTATAGTTCAGGATTGTTTTTTAAAGTTATACAGCGGTAATAGGCAGGATTAAATCTTGCGATTTTGCGTTCATAAGCCCATTGATAAAGGCTTTGCGTTTTTTAAGATCTGTAAACCACCAGTCAAGAATTCCTTCCTTAAGCTCGTGCGTTAAAGTAAAGGAACCATCGGCATTTTCTTGTATTCCTAGGTGATAATTAGCAAAACGTCGGTTGGTGTCTTGTTCTAGCAAAGTTGGTTCTTGTGCGTGTGTTGCAAGAATGCAGGCACTGTTAGGGAGTTGAGCTAGTTTAAGACCTGCTTCTCGAACAAATTCTCCTGCAGAGCTCTCTACCGTTCCATTTAAGGGTTCATCAATGATGCTGAAACTGCATTGAGCCGTTGTCTGCTGCAGTTTTCTGACAATAAAGTCTAACTTTTCTTTTTGAGCCATAAAACTAGAAAGATTTTGGTTTATATCTTCTCTTTCATCCAGATATACCTGAATTGAATCAAATGGGGTTATGAGCGCTCTTTGTGCGGCCGCAATACCAAAGGTTTGTGCGAGAATGAGGTTTATGGCAGTGGACTTCATAAAGTAGGATTTTCCGCTCATGTTAGGACCGGATAGAAGTATATTAGCGCTGTTCTTTTGATCAAGTAAGACGTCATTTAAGACTGCTTTGTCAGCATCTGAAAGAATATTCCAAAGGCCATCAAGTTCGAGCGAAGGTTGAGCTTCTGTTTTGTAGAATACAAAACAGAATTGGGCTTCTTTTTCTGCGCGAGAAGTAACAAGTTCAGCGGCTGCATTTAATGCTTCAATCAATCCCGCTTCTTGTAATGCGGGTACAAACGCTTCTTTTTCTTCATTCATAAAAGAGTTTGCAGCTAAAATTCTACCTTTGTGCGATGCAAACGAAGGTTCACCTTTAAAAGTATCGGTTGCCAAGAGTTGCAGAAGTTTGCCGAGGTGATCAGAGCTGTTTTTATGCTCAAGGAAGGCATTAATTTGTCCGGTTAACTCTTGATACTCATTAAGATCGTAGTCTCTCATTACCTGGGCAATCTCTTCAAGCCCTTCAACTATGCGAGCTGTGCCCATCAGTTTGGTTTGCAAATTAGTAAACACAGCACGTGTGGTTGCCAAGTTTGATAGTCCTTTTGCTATGAAATAGGCGTGCAGAGCATCAAAGGTAAGACATATTGTTGTGACAAAAGTAAGTGCACCTGCATGTGTTCCGAGTATAGAGTTTTTCCCAGCGAGTTCATAGCGTAATACTCGGTAAGAATCGCTAAGGGACTGAAAGTTTTTGGTGGAATCTATGTTTAAATCAATTAAATTTCCATTTTCGTCATAACGCACGTTTGATGTGCGATAAGGGAATGGGTTGTGGCTTATGAGAGTTCCAAGCGTGATATTTTTGATGGCGCGCGCAGGTGCTTTTACTCCGGCCTCAATTGCATAGTTTTGTGCAGTTTTCAACCATGATTCTGATTTAGACTTCCTCATGGCTTCCATTATTCCTTGTATAACGTTGCTACTGATTGCGCTTGTTGTTCCCCATGGTGAGAATAAATAGGCGATATAAAGTTCGTGTAGCATTTCAGATAGTTCAAGCGCGGTAGCGCTTTTGTTGAGTCGGCCAAGTAGGGAAGAGAAATAGAAGGAGTCAAATATCTGCTTTTCTGCATCATCCAGAGGTTGGAAGAAGGAGAGGAAAAGAGCTTGCCCTGATTTAATTTTCTCTGCAGCGTTTTTGACGCGTTCTGCTGCATCAGGGTTTTCAACAAAAAAGCGAACTAGCTCTTGTCGCTTTTCTAATAGCTCGATAGAGCAGGAAGGTGTCGCCAGAAGAATTTCTACAGCCGTCTTTCCAAATAGGGAGGCGGCGGGGAATTTGTGTGCGACATTGTTGGAGTTTTTTGTCTCGGTGCCAATTATAAGATTGAGCTTTCTAAGGACCTCAGGGTCGATAATAGAAATTTCTGGTTGGATAGGATTGAGTTCTTCAAGGATAGAAAGATATAAGTGGCGGCATTCTTGTGTATTCGGTACGTGAAGAGTTAGATCTGCCGCTTTTTTTATTATACTGTTTTTGCCTTTGATAGTAAGAGACGGTGCGGCAGCTGTGGTGGCTTTTTTATCTTTTTGAGGTGCGACTGTTTTTAGGGTTGTATAAACGGGCTCTTTTGAAGCGATAACGGTTAATGATGTAAAAAAGAGTGCAAAAAATATGGAATACTATATAGAATGCAAGACATCATAAGAGCTTACAGAAAAAACTATGACACAGAACAGTTAAAACTTTTTTAATGACGCGTAACTATAATCCATTTATTACTGACTCCGGTACTTTCTATTTCAAATTTA
>CAYRPI010000004.1:20414-24030 GCA_964426225.1 uncultured Candidatus Babeliaceae bacterium
ATAATAAAAAGATATGAAATTTAAAATTAATCTATAGATGAATTTTTCCCCCAATCCCTGTGTTAATTGTACTTTTAAAAAGTATGCGAGATAAGTCTAAGGCAAAACTTTTTTTTGTGAAGATGTTTTATCTGATTTACTAGTTTCGATTGGCAGGGGTATAGCGTCTAGAAAACATTAAAAATGCTTTCTAGACGCTGGATATAGAACTTTGTGGCAGCATTGTGAAAATGCGTAAAATCTTTGTGAGTGGTAGTGGTTTTGAATGGTTTTTATTAATCGTTATGGTTTTTATTGAAATTCAAGAAAAAATCTTTACACTGAATCAAGAATATGACTGGCGAGATACCCAAGTGGCCAACGGGGGCGGACTGTAAATCCGCTGGTAATAACCTTCGCAGGTTCGAATCCTGCTCTCGCCACCATTGGAATATGCGGGAATAGCTCAATTGGCAGAGCGACAGCCTTCCAAGCTGTAGGTTGCGGGTTCGAGCCCCGTTTCCCGCTCCAGAAACTAGTTAAGCGAGTTGCTGGCGTAGCTCAGTGGTAGAGCAGCTGATTTGTAATCAGCAGGTCATCGGTTCAAATCCGATCGTCAGCTCCAGAAAATGACAGTTGTCAAACGCTTTATTTTTGGCTACTCTTAAAAATAATTGTAGCGTGCGTGAAGAATTTGTAGTGGTGAGGCCCACGTAGCTCAGTTGGTTAGAGCACTTCCTTGGTAAGGGAGAGGTCATCGGTTCGAATCCGATCGCGGGCTCCAAAAAAGTTTAGAATGTAGAACAAGGTAAAGGACTAGAGCATTATGGCGAAAGACAGAGTCGTCTCGCACCTTGAGTGTGGAAAGTGCCGGTCGCGTAACTACACACAAGTGGTCACGCGCAATCGGAAAGTAGGGGATTTAAAGCTTAATAAGCATTGTCCATCGTGCCGTGAACACACGGCTCACAAAGAGACGAAATAGATGCTTGGAAGGCCAGTAGCTCCAACGGTAGAGCAGCAGACTCCAAATCTGCGTGTTGGGGGTTCGAATCCCTCCTGGCCTGCCATACAGGGTTGATTTTCCGGGGTTGTCGTGATGATGAAAAATGTCGGGCGATTTTTTAGTGAAGTTCAAACGGAACTTCATCGTGTTGAGTGGCCAAAATTCAATGAATTTATTGGCGCAACGGTAGTAGTCCTATTTCTTGTTTTAGTATTTTCCATCTTTTTGGGAGCTACAGATAGGGTGATACAGTTTATTATTCGGTGGATTTTCGCACAAACTCTTTAGGTAGAACGGCGTCATGAAACAGTGGTATGTCATACAAGTACAAGTTGGAAGCGAAGAGATCGTCAGAGCTGATATTTCTAAGCGCGTTGAAGAATTAGCGCTTGGGGATTATTTTGGCGAAATTCTTGTTCCTTCGGCTAAGATTCGCCAGTTCTTTAGTCCAGAAGAGGCTGAAGAGGATCAGCAGCTTTTTCCTGGCTATATGCTTATCGAGATGGACGCGGTTCCTGAAGCGGTTCGTATGGTTATGGTGACACCGCGTGTGGTACGCTTTTTGGGTGGAGCTAATCCTGTTCCTCTTTCTAAGCGTGAAATTGAGCGTATTTTAGCTCAAATGCGCGGAGAGGTGGTTGTCTCAGCTGAAAAAAGTAATTTTGAAATTGGTAAAGAAGTTGAAATACGAGAGGGTGCTTTTGCCGGCTTTGTTGGCATTATTGACTCGATCGATGAAGAGGATGAAAAACTGACGGTTATGGTCAGTATTTTTGGAAGAATGACGCCTGTCGAACTTAGTTTTGATCAAATTAAGCGCTAGTAGCTAGGTAGAAAGAATATGGCAAAAAAAATAAAAGCGGTTGTACGGCTGCAGCTTGCTGCAGCGGCAGCTACACCAGCTCCACCAACGGGTTCTGTCCTTGGTCCGCACGGCATAAATATTATGGAGTTTTGCAAGCAATTTAATGCAAGAACGGCGGATCGCAAGGGGCAGACGGTTCCGGTTGTGATAAACATCTATGTAGATCGCACCTTTGATTTTATCCTCAAGACTCAGCCTACTGCTGAACTTATAAAGGGTAAATGTCGGGTGGCTAAAGGATCTGCTACTCCAAATAAGGTCAAGGTAGGTAAAATTACCTGGGCAGATGTGGAAGAGATTGCGAAGATAAAGATGGCTGACCTTTCGGCAATGGACCTTGAGGCAGCGAAGAAAATTGTTGCTGGCAGCGCCCGTAGTATGGGTGTTGACGTAACCGACTAGGGGTGATGCAGAATGGCACAACGCGGAAAGAAGTATAAAAAAGCGCTTGAAGTACTGGGTGAGAAGAAAGTCTTCTCTCTTCGGGAGGGAGTTGCGATGCTTAAAAGCGTCGCGCATGCCCGTTTTGATGAATCTGTAAGCGTCGATGTAAATTTGGGAATTGATCCTTCAAAAGGCGACCAAGTTGTGCGTGGTGGTATTGTTTTACCTAAGGGCACAGGTAAAAAGGCTCGTGTTCTTGTATTTGCTAAAGGTGAATACGCTGATAAAGCCCAAAAAGCAGGAGCGGATTATGTTGGCGCCGATGATCTTGTAAAAAAGATTGAAGGTGGCTGGTTTGATTTCGAATATGCTGTTGCTACACCCGATTTAATGGGTTTAGTAGGGAAGGTCGCGAAGACGCTTGGTCCTCTTGGATTACTTCCAAATAAAAAACTGGGAACGGTTACTTTTGAGGTAGGCACTATTGTTTCGGATCTAAAGAGAGGTTTAATGTTCTTTAGAAATGACAAGCAAGGGCTTGTACACTTTTTGTGTGGCAAGGTGTCGTTCTCAGAGCAAGATTTACATGAAAACATCGAAGCGTTCTTGAAGGCATTGTTGGCTGCAAAGCCTGCGGCGTCTAAAGGAAAGTTCATCAAAAAAGTGGTTATTACTCCTACCATGGGCCCAGGGATTCTAGTTGACATTGGTCAGTTATAAATATAGAAAACGAGGGTTTTAAAAGATGAATCGTCGCGGCAAAGAGCTTCTCGTTGAAGTCCTGAGGGATAAATTTACTAAGAGCCAAGGGGCATTCTTGGTAAACGTTCAGGGGCTTGCAGTTGTGCAGTTGCAGGCGCTACGTAGAAGTGTATATCAGCTTGGTGGTGAGGTAGAAGTAGCCAAAAATACTCTTCTAATAAGAGCTACAGAAGGGTTGCCAGGAGTTGAGGAACTTAAACCGCATTTTGTACAACAATTAGCGGTTGTGTTTGCTCCAACTGGTGCCTCAGCAGTAGCGCGTGCGGTACATGATGCTTCGAAAATACACGAAAAACTTGTTATACAAGTTGGGTGTTTTGAGGGTAAATTTGTAAATAGTGATAAAATAAAGTTTATCGCTATGCTTCCATCGCGTGAAGTACTGTTGGCTCAAGTGTGTGGAGGACTGAAAGCGCCTATTACTTCCTATGTTTCCCTCTTAAACCAGCATATAGTTCGTTTACTTTACGTGCTTAAGCAGGCTTCTGAAAAAGAACAATAGGGCGTGAGGTGGAGGTGTTTATTTTGCGTTCTCAGGTGTTCGAATACGTGTGTTTAATAACCCATAATGCGTGGAGAAAATAATGGCTTCAAAGTCATTGGAGCAATTCGTTGAAGAA
>CAYRPI010000004.1:24040-29558 GCA_964426225.1 uncultured Candidatus Babeliaceae bacterium
GAAATTGGCGCGCTCACAGTTTTAGAGCTCGCCGAGTTAGTCAAAGTGCTCGAAGAAAAATTTGGTGTATCGGCTGCAATGCCTACAATGGCTGCTCCAGTAGCTGCTCAAGCAGCGCCGGCAGCTGAAGAAAAGACTGAGTTCAAAATTGAACTCGTTGATAGCGGTACGGACAAGATCAAAGTTATCAAGGCAGTTCGTGGAGTGGTTAAAGACCTTTCTTTAACGGATGCTAAGAAGCTTGTTGAAAGTGCGCCAACCGTTGTAGCTGAGCATGTTAAAAAAGCAGATGCCGAAAAAATGAAGACTGAGCTTGAAGCTGCAGGAGCTAAAGTTAAGCTTTCATAAGGATATAGCAAAAAACGTGCCGTAAGATAATCAGGGAAGAAATAGAAAAATGAAAGACGGAGGAGCGGTCTAATGTCCAGCCTGCGCGTGGGTTCTCACATTGTCCGGCGATCTTTTGCAAAGATTAAAGACATTGTGCCAGTCCCCAACCTTATCGAGATCCAGTCGAAGTCATTTAATGATTTCGCTCAGTTGGATTTTTTGTCAGCCGAGAGAGAAAATATCGGCTTGGAGAAAGCATTCAAAGACATATTCCCCATTGATTATGGGGATAAGATGTCTCTTGAGTATGTGTCGTACGAGTTGGGTAATTGGGCATGTACTTGCGGCAAGCTGACAGGTATAGCTCATCGCTATACATGGAGCTGCTCCTCCTGCGAGTCCAGCGGTTGCTCTCGTTTGAATGAGAGCCTTACTTGCCCTTCGTGTAGTAAAAAAACGGCGCGGTATAAAACGTGTCCGAATTGTTTATCGCGCGTTGGAGTAAAGATTCCTCTAAGTTTAGAAGAATGTCGATCGAGTGGACAGACTTTTTCTATGCCGCTCAAGGTTAAAGTTCAGCTTATCAGTTGGGATGTTAGTCCTACTGGAGAGCGCGTAGTAAGAGATATTAAGGAACAGGAAGCTTTCTTTGCTGACGTGCCTGTAATGGCAGACCTCTATGAGGTTGATGGTCGTTATATGCTTGGAAATTTGGGAACGTTTGTTATTAACGGTGTAGAACGGGTTATTGTTAGCCAGTTGCATCGTTCTCCCGGCGTTGTCTTTTCTCAGAGCAAGAAAGTTAAGGATGTTCAGGGTAAGCCTTATTATATTGCGCGTATTATACCTATGCGTGGTGCATGGCTTGATTTTGAATTTGATAGTAATGACTATCTCTATGTTCGTGTTGATAAGAAGAAGAAAATACTTATTACAACGTTTTTACAGGCGTTGGGCGTAGCACGTTCGGAAATCATTCCTCTCTTTTATGCTTCGGATACTATTTCGGTAGACCGTGGTACTTTTTATCAAGAGATAAATGATAAATTGTTAGGAACTCGATTGCGTCCTGGTATGGCTGATATTCCAGATGATTCTCCTTATCTTGGGAGACCTATTGTTCGTGAGACATTAGATTGGTTTAAAAAAGTCGGGATAAAGCGTCTTGAGTTGCAATCAGAGGTGCTTTTTAATCGTGTTTTTGTGAATGACGTTGTTTCCAAGGAAACGGGAGAAATTCTCGTTGAGCAAGGACAACCGTTTACACGTGATCATTGTGCTCTTTTTGAACATCATAAAAATATTACTTTTGACTTAATTGTATCTGCAGGATATGTTTCGCAGCCAACGGTTCCGCTTACGCTTTCTCAGGATCGTTGTGCGAATCAAGAAGATGCTTTGCGAGATGTGCATGCAAAGATATGGCCTGGTGATGGAGCTTCAATAAGAGAAGTTCGTGAACGCTTAGAGCACATGTTTTTCCAAGATCGTTTATATGATTTGACCCGCGTTGGTCGTATTCGTATGAATCGTAAATTGGGGCTTTCTGTTTCTGAAAATTCAACTGTTCTGACTCGTGAAGATATTTTTGCTACAATCCGTTATCTTGTTAATTTGAGGGAGCGTGGTGAGGGTGAATTAGACGATATCGATCATCTAGGGAATCGGCGCGTACGTTTAGTTGGTGAATTGCTTTCTAATCAAGTTTATATTGGTCTTTTACGTATTGATCGTATTGTGAGAGAGCGTTTTAGAATTCAAGAGATGCATGGGGCTCTTATGCCGCAGGATTTCTTGAATGTAAAGCCTCTTAATGCTGTTATCCGTGAATTTTTTGGAACGGGACAACTTTCTCAGTATGTCGATCAGACCAATCCGCTTTCAGAAATTGCTCATAAACGGCGTCTGTCAGCCCTTGGCCCGGGCGGTGTTATGAAGGATCGCGCTACCTACGAAATTCGAGATGTGCATACGTCTCACTATGGTCGCATATGTCCTATTGAAACGCCTGAAGGTCAGACCATTGGTCTTATTTCGTCGCTTGCAACCTATGCATTAGTTAATGAGTTAGGTTTTATTGAGACGGCGTATCGTCCTGTCCGAAAGAATGTAATCTCAGATGACGTAGTTTTCTTGGATGCTTTTGAAGAGACCGATGCGTACATCGCACAGGCGGATGTTATAAAAAAAGGTGGCGATAAGATTACAGGAAGCTCTGTGTTTGCGCGACACGGCGGTAACTTTTTGTATGCGGCTGCCGAAAAAATTAATTATGTGGATCTTTCGCCAAAACAGTTGGTATCTGTTGCTACAGCATTGATTCCTTTCCTTGAACATGATGACGCAAGTCGTGCCTTGATGGGTGCAAATATGCAACGTCAGGCCGTTCCGCTTATTAAAACTCAAGTGGCTATTGTTGCGACGGGTATGGAGTCGGAAATTGCGCGTGCATCGGGTGCGTGCTTGACGGCACGGCGTTCTGGTGTTGTTGAATACGTCTCCTCTGAAAAAGTGGTTATTCGTGTTGATGAAAAAGCCTTTGGCAATGTTGATGACTGGATAGCCTATGGTGTTGATACGTATCATTTGAGAAAATTTCAGCTTTCTAGTCACAATACCTGGGTTCATCAGACTCCTTGTGTAAAAGTGGGGGACCTGGTTAAAGCGAATGATATGCTTTCCAATAGCTCTGCTATTGATTATGGAGAGCTTGCGTTAGGAGCTAATCTTCTCGTGGCATTTATGCCCTGGAATGGTTACAACTTTGAAGACGCAATTGTTCTCAATAAACGGTTAGTTGCAGAGGATGTGCTGACTTCTGTTCATATTGATGAATACGTAGTCGAGGCACGGGATACTAAGCTTGGTCCTGAAGAGATTACGCGCGATATTCCTAACGTAAGTGAGGGCGCGCTAGAAGGGTTGGACGAAGACGGAATTGTTCGAATTGGTACACGTGTTGCACCTGGGGATATTCTGGTTGGCAAAGTTACCCTTAAAGGTGGCATCCAATATTCTCCAGAAGAGAAGTTGTTACGCGCTATTTTCGGGGAAAAATCTCGAGAAGTACGTGATACCTCTTTACGTGTTCCACCAGGAGTTGAGGGAACTGTTGTTGACGTTAAAATTTTCTCCCGTAGTGGTATGCGCAAAGATAAACGTTATAAGGCTATGGTCGTGCAAGAAGCTGATCGCTTTGCCGTAGAATTTGCAATGCATAAGACTACACTTGAGAAGATGCTTGTTGAAAAATTAAGCAGGGCTTTAGAGGGAATGAAACCCTTGGGAGCGGTCGACAAAGATCTTTTGACCTCGAGTGGAGTATTTGGTAGGAGCAATTTAGCCAGTCAAACTCTTGAGAAATTATTTGGGATTAAAACCAAAGATAAAGAAAGTAATCTTTTGATTGCTCAATTGCGTGATCGTTTTGACAATCAAATGCGGATTTTAAATGGATTGCATGAAGAGCGAATTAATAAGCTTAAGAAGGGTGATCCGTTACCATCCGGCGTAATAAAAATGATCAAGGTTTACATCGCGATGAAGCGGCCTATTCAGGTAGGAGATAAAATCGCGGGTCGTCACGGTAACAAGGGTGTTGTTTCACTTATTGTGCCTCGTGAGGATATGCCTTATATGGAAGATGGACAAGCTGTTGACATTGTTCTAAACCCATTGGGTGTCCCATCTCGTATGAATTTGGGACAGATTTTGGAAACGGTTTTAGGTTTTTCCGGTGTTGTTTTTGCTAGAAAAATAGCGGAGTTGATTGAAACCGAAAGCTATAAGGCGGTAAAAACTCAGCTGGAAGTTTGTTACGGGAAAGATTTCATCAAGGAATATGAAAAGACCCATAATGAAGAAGGTGTGATGGAGCTTGCACGTTCTGCAGCGCGTTACGGGGTGCTCTACAAAACACCTGTCTTTGATGGTCCTAATTTCGAAAATGACATTCAGCCTATATTGCGTGAAGCTAATTTGCCAACATCGGGTACGTTTAGATTATATGATGGTCGTTCTGGTGAATGTTTTGACCAATCGGTAACGGTTGGTGCCATTTATATGATGAAACTCAACCATATGGTTGATGATAAGCTTCATGCTCGATCTGTTGGTCCATATTCTCTAGTAACGCAGCAACCTTTGGGTGGTAAAGCTCAGATGGGTGGACAGCGACTTGGAGAAATGGAAGTGTGGGCACTCGAAGCTTATGGAGCCTCTTATACGTTGCAGGAAATGTTGACGTATAAATCTGACGATGTCAGTGGGCGCCATAAGGTATACGAGGCAATTGTGCGTGGTGAAGAAGTTCCTGAACCTGGTCTTCCAGAGTCGTTTAACGTCATGGTGAAAGAACTCCAGAGTCTTGGGCTTCGCATAGATTTGTTTAAGAGTGGCAAGGAGGAAGTCAGTGAGTAATCAGATGCTTGAGCGCTTCAGGGAATACATCAAGACTGACCAGTTTAATGCCATCAGAATTGGATTGGCGTCCCCCGAAAAGATAAAATCGCTCTCTTATGGCGAAGTTAAAAAGATAGAAACTATAAACTATCGAACGCTCAAACCTGAGCGCGATGGACTTTTTTGTGCGCGTATTTTTGGTCCTGTTAAGGACTGGGAATGTACGTGTGGAAAATACAAACGTATGAAACACCGTGGTATTACGTGTGAAAAATGTGGTGTAGATGTTATTGAGTCGCGTGTTCGACGTGAACGTATGGGGCATATTGCTCTTGTCTCTCCAGTTTGTCACATCTGGTATTTAAAAGGTATTCCAAGTTATTTGGGATTGATATTAGATGTCCCGGTCAAGGATCTTGAGCGTGTTGTTTATTTTGATATGTACATGGTGGTGGCTCAGGGGCGTTCACCGTATCCAAAGAAAACATTGCTTTCTTCGATTGATTGCGATAAATATCGTGAGTTACATCCAGACGATTTAGATTTTGAAGTTGAGATTGGGGCAGAGGCTTTACGGCGTGTTTTAAGTGATATTGATTTAAATCATATCCAATCGAATCATATCTTTAAGACTGATGGGAAGGATATGATTCAAAATAGAAATCGGTATGGGTTGTAAACGGATTTGGATAATTCAGCAAATGATCTATCACCAAATCCTCTGAGCTTTTGACCGTGAATGCGACTTCAGTCTCAGTTGAGTTGTTAAGGATGTCCCATACTTTAA
>CAYRPI010000005.1:0-4886 GCA_964426225.1 uncultured Candidatus Babeliaceae bacterium
CTGCTGTGCTTAAAGTTCTTACGGATCATCCAGTGATTCGTAAACAGCTTGGCTATTTGTTTGGCAGCCTTTTCAAGGCCATGGAAAATGCAAACGGGAAAAACAAAAAACGTTATTTTAAAGATTTGAACATTCGTTTTTACCACGATTTCAACTCTAGAAAATTCTTTAAAAATGTTGAAAAATAAGAGATGAAGCGGTTATTAATTACTAAGTTTTAAGCAGAAATAACCAAAGATTTGAACGTCACACAGGATGCTTTTTTTAAAAAACTCATCCTGTGTGACGTTTTTTTAAAAAAAGCCCGTTTTACAAATGTTTTCTTTTTATCTATACTGAAAATGATAATTACTCACAGTTGGTATCTATTTAAAAGGAAGGAACAGCCAGAGATGGATACGTCTTTAAGTTACTATTGGGAAAGCTTTACATGGCTTTTGCAAATGGGAGCACTTGCGGCATTGCCAGTAGGTATAATTCTTTACTTTTCAGGGCATTTGCAGCGCATTCTTACGTATATTTATGGAACATTTACGCGTGATGAGCGAAATAAGTTTATCTCCTATGGAGTTCTCTTTTTCTTCATTATAGGTATTTATTGGCTTTTGCGTTGCATCAAAGATCCTACATTTAATGCCTTTATTGGGTCTCAGCACACATGGATTGCTAAGATTGTATCGCTTTTGGTGATCTTTCCTCTGGTTGCAGGGTATAGTTACTTGGTTGATCTCTTTCCGCGCCACCGTCTTTTTTATGCGATGTCAGCCATTTATGGAGCTTTATTCTTTGGGCTTTGGTTCTTGGTTAAGAGCCCTGCATTTGGTATTCCAGCTCCAGAAGGACAACGGTGGGCCTTGCTCGGATGGATTGCGTATGTTGTCATTGAGAGCTTTGGCTCGTTGATGGTAGTTCTTTTTTATTCGTTTATGGCGGACACAACAACGCCTGAGGCGGGTAAAAAGGGTTTCTTTATTACCGCAACCTTTGCTCAAATTGGTGCTATTTTTGGTTCCACTGTTGTGGCAAAAGCTAGTCATATTCTTGGAACAGAAACACTGTATATGCTTGCGGCCGTAGTCATTGTAATTTGCATTCCTGCTATGGTTCGGTTTATTATGTGGTTTATCCCAAAGGGAGAGCTTTCAGGATATCAAGCTAAAGGTGTTCAGTCAGACAAGAAAAAGACCGGCTTTGTCGAAGGCTTTATGCTTATGTTAAGGCAGCCTTTCCTTATGGGAATCTTTGTTGTTGTTGCTGCCTTTGAGGTAGTTGCAACGGTCTTTGATCTTCAGTTTAAGGTCTTCATTGCTGAATTTGCTAAGGGTAATGCAGACGTTTATGCCGCATACACGGGTGACTTTGGTGTCTACGTTAACGTACTTGCGCTCCTTTCCCTCTTATTGGGAATTGGAAACCTTGGTCGCAGAATTGGTTTGACGTTATCGTTAGCCTTGATGCCTATTTTAATGATTGTAAATATTGTGGTTATGGCAATAGCTCCCGAGTTGGGTGTTGTTTTCTGGGTTATGGTCTTCTCTAAAGGTATTAATTATGCCTTGGGTCAGCCATCAAAAGAGCAGCTTTATATTCCAACGTCGCGCGAAGCCAAATACAAGTCAAAAGCATGGGTCGATACGTTTGGGTCCCGTTTTTCCAAAGCAACAGGCTCTGGGATTATGGGCTTGAGATATGGCGCTGGGGCATCCATGTTCTTAGTAACGGGCGTTACCTTTTTGGTATGCGTAGGTTGGTTCTTAGTCGCCTTGTTCCTTGGTAAAAAACATAAACATGCTGTTGAACATAACGAGATCGTTTGTTAAGGCGCATGAGTTTATAAATGGTGAATTAAAATAGGCCTTCTAAATGTAATAAAAAGACATTTAGAAGGCCTATTTTCTTAGGGGTTGCGTACACTTTTTGGGTTGTGGTGTTAGGGAGGTTTAGTTACATGAGTTCGATGGTAATTAAGTTGGCAGCGATAAAAAATTATTTTTCCTCGCTGATGGGGCCGAATCCTATTGAGCGTAGAAAAACAAAATTGCTGGGGATCTGCTTTTTCCTTGTTTTTGCAAGTTACACGGTGGTGCGTGAGCTTAAGGATTTTGTGTTCATAAATATAGTGGGGTATGAATATCTTCCTCTGGCTAAGATGGTGATGGTATTTGCCCTTATTCCGATGGTTTTCCTCTATTCCAGACTTGTGGATTTATTGCGTCGTAATCAGCTGTTGTGTGTATTTACAACTATTTATGCTGTTGGGTGGTTGATAAGTGCTTACTTTTTGGGACATCCGTCGATAGGTCTTTCTAATACAGATACGGGGAAATTTCGTCTGTTTGGGTGGGTCTTTTATCTCTTTATGGAAGGAAGTCAGCCTTTTTTGATTAGCTTGCTCTGGTCATTTGTTAATACGGTTACAAAGCCAGAAGATGTTAAAGGGAGTTATGTCTTTTTGACGGCAAGTTCAAAAATAGGGGGAGCTTTAGCCGCTGGGTTGGCGTGGTTATTCTTAAGTTTTCAACAAACGGATGATGCGCTTTTTTCTGCTGTGGCAAGTTTCCAGATTATATTGATTGTGTTTGCAGTTCTTCTAGCATTTGTTCCTTTTGTTATAACCTATTTAATGAAAAAAATTCCTCATTCATATTTACATGGATATGAGGCGGCTTATAAGTTTGAAAAGGCTCATGAGAAAGAGCATGCTCGTGGGGGGTTGTGGGAAACTATAAAGGGGATGTTCTCGGGGCTCTATCTTTTGGTTCGGTATCCCTATGCTATGGGTATATTTGGTATGGTGCTTTTTTGGGAGATTGTAAACGTAAGTTTTAATTATCTTCGCTTAGGTGTGGGTAAAGAATCAACACATTCAATCCTTGAATTTGGGGCCTTTTTGTACGCGCAAATCTTTTTTATGCATCTGATTGGGCTGGGGATTGTTTTATTGGGTACTGGTACGGTCGTCCGGTTGCTGGGTGAGCGGAGAAGTTTGATTGTTGTTCCACTTGCAACGGGGGCTGTTATAGCAGCATATCTAATTTCGGGCGGGCTTATGTCGGTGGGTGTTGCATATATTATGATGCGTGCAATTAACTATGCCTTTGCTTATCCTCTTAGAGAAAGCCTTTACATTCCTACAACCAAGGCTATTAAATTTAAGACCAAGTCATGGATTGATGGATTTGGCTCCAAATTTGCAAAATGTTCTGGTAGTTACTATAACATCTTAATTCAACAGGTTCCACAGTATGCTCTTTTTAATGTGCATCTACTCTTTTTTTCCGGGATTATTGCAGTCTGGGCTGTGGTTGCAAATATGCTAGGAAGACGTTTTGAGAGGGCGGTTAAGAAAAATGAAGTTATTGGTACCGAAGAAACTTTATAAATAGTAAGATTTAATCCTGGAATATGAATAGAATTGTTCCAGGATTAAATCCTGTTGCGTTTTGTGTCGAGCACGGTAAACTAGGTAGTAATATTAGTAGAAATACCCGTTTTCTATTACCGGGTGGCTTTTGCACTTATTAAGGTGTATGCCAGAGAACGGATGTGGTAACCCGAAAGGAAGAAACAATGATTGATATTAAGATTTTGATTGAAAATGGCGTTCAGTTTGGGCACCAAACGTGGCGGTGGTCGCCACGAATGGCTCGCTATATCTGGGGATCCAAGAATGGCGTACATCTTATTGATGTTTCAAAGACGGCTGTGCAGTTAGAAAAAGCATCAACGTTTTTGGAAGGCATAGCGGCAGAAGGTAAGCAAATTCTTTGGGTTGGAACTAAAAAAGCTGCCCACGATATTATAAAAAGTACTGCAGAGCGTCTTGGATGCCCTTATGCATCTAATAGATGGGTTGGTGGCACGCTTACTAACTTTTCTCAAGTAAAAAAATCTGTTACTAAGCTTCTTCATTTTGAAGATGTCGTAAATAACACAGAAAAACAGACTTACACTAAGAAAGAAATTGGTGTTTTTCAAAAGGTTGTAAATCGTTTACGTGATAACGTTGGTGGTGTTAGATCTTTAACATG
This sequence comes from uncultured Candidatus Babeliaceae bacterium, assembly GCA_964426225.1. GTDB lineage: Bacteria > Babelota > Babeliae > Babelales > Babelaceae > UBA12395. The sequence goes on from CAYRPI010000005.1 coordinate 4,032, forward strand.
GCCAGTTGGAGCGTTAGTGATTGTGGATGCCAAGAAAGAAGCAACGGCTATAAAAGAAGCTGGTGTAATGGGTCTTCCTATTGTGGCATTAGTTGATACTAATAGCGATCCATCTGGTATTTCTTTTGTAATTCCTGGTAATGATGATGTTGCTCGTTCTATTCGCGTTATTATTGACGAGTTGGCGAGTGCGGTTGCTCGCGGTATGGCGGTAGCCCAAGAACGTAAAGTTTCTGCTCCTCAACAAGTTTCTCAAAGTTCTTCTGTGGATCAGTTTGCTATTGAAGGTGGCGCTGAAGAAGAAGAAGAGGGAGCTGGAGTTCGGCGACCTGTTCGTGCCCGCAAGGCTCCAGGTAAGGGAGAGTCTAGTGGATTGGTGGTTGAAGAGCCTCGGCGTCGTCAACCCGCTCGGTCCTCTTTCTCCCCTCGTGGTGGAGCTAAAGATGGTGCACGGCCTGCTGCGCCTAGGTCTGAAGGTGCAAAGGCTGCTCCTGCGGCTCCTAAAGAAGGCGATAAATAATAGAGACTTAAGAGTTTGGTGGGCGGAGAGGTGTCTGAGTGGCCGAAAGAGCATGATTGGAAATCATGTATGCTCCGAAAGGGGCATCGAGGGTTCGAATCCCTCCCTCTCCACCAGAAAATTGGGAAGTTTGTAAAAGGTAGCTGGAGAATCTGTCAGGTCCGAAAGGAAGCAGCAGGGGCAGTCTAACTTTGTACAAGCTTCCCTTCTTGTTATGTTATGGAGGACGGATTGTGGAGGATGATGTTAAGCTTAATTTAGCACGCGCATGGCGACCTAAGACTTTTGAAGAAGTTGTGGGGCAGCCGCTTGTTGTTCAGTTGCTTGTAAATGGG
>CAYRPI010000005.1:4896-5429 GCA_964426225.1 uncultured Candidatus Babeliaceae bacterium
TATTTATTGGCTGGGTTACGAGGTTCTGGCAAGACTAGTTTGGGTCGTATATTTGCGGCTGCAGTTAACTGTTATGCTTTAGATGCTTTTAAAGTAGGGAGTGGAGGATGTTTTCCTTGTTTATCTTGCCCTTCATGTATAGCTATGCAAAAAGGGGAACATCCTGATTTTATTGAGATTGATGCAGCTTCCCATACCGGTGTTGATAATGTGCGGCAGATTATTGAAGAGGCTGCATTTTTACCGGTTCTTGGTCGGAAGAAAATCTATCTAGTAGATGAAGTTCATATGCTGAGCAAGGCGGCTTTTAACGCCTTTTTAAAAATTTTGGAGGAGCCGCCAAAGACGGTTCTTTTTTTGCTTGCAACTACGGATTCGCATAAGGTTATTGATACCGTGCGTTCTCGTTCGTTCCAGCTTTTTTTTGATCCTATACCGTCTAGGCTTATGGTTGAACATCTTGTACGTGTCTGTTCAGCTGAAAATATTTTGTATAAAATTCTAGTTGGTTAAATTAAATTTTAACAATAAGA
>CAYRPI010000005.1:5439-6044 GCA_964426225.1 uncultured Candidatus Babeliaceae bacterium
TGAGGAGCCTGCGCTCGGGTTAATTGCGCGTGAGAGTGACGGATCTTTGCGTGATGCGCTTAATATTGTAGAGCGTGCTCGTCTTTTGACGGGTGGAATTACCTTGCAAGCTATAACTCAGGTATTGGGTTTTTTTGATGATGGTGAGCTTATAGAGCTTGTAAAGATTATGGTGAGTTCTGATATGGGTCGGATGCTTGCAAAGATGCGAGAAATGCGATTTGAAGATCGGCCGGCTGTGGTGATATGGGAACGTTTGGTTGAATTGGTTCGTAGTTTAATATGGGCTTTTCATAACTTGCCATGTGAGTCTTTTGTTTCGTCAGAAGAGTCTGTACGTAAGCTTTCTAAAGAGTTTTCCTTGAGCCAGTTGTTGGAGTTTTTGGATTTGCTTTATCGGACAGAAGCTCAGTTTGCTCGTACAACGGCGCAACATATTCTTATAGAAAAAGTTTTGTGCACTATGGCTCAGCGGTGCGCTCCCCGGGGTGGGAGTGATTCCGAGCCCCCTTTGGGTTCATTGTCGAATGTAAAACATGGGGTGAATTCTGTGCCATCTAAGGGTGGAGAGGCGGCTGTTAATCGTTTAGGTTTGTCGAGTGTAA
>CAYRPI010000005.1:6054-25802 GCA_964426225.1 uncultured Candidatus Babeliaceae bacterium
GTCCGCTGTTAATCCTTCATGCTTTACCAACGAACATTCTTCAGTCTCTATTAACTATACGGTTAATGGTGCGAATGAAGTGGTTGGGTCAGCCTTTGATAAAAGTACTTCTGAGTGGGGTAAGTTTTTAAAAGAATTTTCGGTAAATGGCGATGCTATGCTCTGTTCAATTTTAGGGCAGGGGGTTTTTGTCTCTTTTGATGCGGGAGTAGTGCGAGTCCGTTTCCCTAAGAAATTTGCTTTTTATCAAGAGCTTTTAATACGCAATCAGGATTCATTGCAGCCTGTTTTAGAAAAGGTATTTGGGGTAGGTGCAACCGTGGCTCCGGATTTTTCTGGAGTGGATACGATTGTTGAGCCTAAAATGCGTCGGGACTTTGTTGCATCACGTCATAGTTCAGAGCGTGACGCAGGATTTAATCCTGGGAGCGGAATGTCCATGCAGGGCTCAAAAGGGGAGGGGCGTAAAAGTATAGATGTTAGTGATGGTACGCAATGGAAGCGTACTCAGGAATTATTGGGGATATTCCCCGGAACAATAAGTGAGGTTAAAGAGAATTATGAGTAGGTTGCCACAGGTTGCAATTGTTGGTCGCATGAACGTTGGTAAATCGACCCTTTTTAACCGTCTTTCGAATAAAATTAAAAGTTTAACGTTTGACTTTGCGGGGGTGACTCGTGACGTTATCAGAGATCGGGTCTCCTGGTTGGGCCGTGAGTTTGATCTTATTGATACGGGCGGAATCAGTTTTAAAAAGGAAGAAGACAAGTTGCAGGAGCAGGTGCGGCAGAAAGCTCTTGCGGTATTAGAAAGTGCCGATTTAGTTCTTTTTGTTGTGGATGGTGCTGCTGGAATTTTGTCTGAGGATGAGGATATTGCCCAGGAACTTCGGCGTCGAGGAATTTACACTATTTTGGTAGTGAATAAAGAGGATATGCGCGTAGCTCAGGAAAATCAGTTTGAGTTTTACTCTCTTTTTCATAATGAATTAGTTGCGGTGTCTGCTCAGCATGGTCGTGGAATTGCCGATTTATTGGAGATGGTGATTAACGCTCTTCCAGAAGCGACCAAAGGAATTGAGGATGATCCGCTGTATCGGGTGGTTTTCATAGGGCGGCCTAATGTAGGTAAATCTTCTCTTTTGAATGCGCTTTTGCAGCAAGATAGAGCAATAGTTTCTGATATTCCGGGAACTACACGTGAAGCCATTTCCGAGCGCATAGCATTTTCACAAGAGCATTTACAGATAACGGATACTCCTGGTATTCGTAGATCGAGGGCTGTGGATGAGGATCTTGAGTCTTTAATGGTCAAGAGTTCTTTTAAGGCGGTTAAGGATGCGAATATTGCGGTATTGTTGATTGATGCTTCAGAGGCAGGATTGGTTGATCAAGAGTTGAAGTTGGCCTTTTATACCTTCTCGGATCTGTATAAAGCTCTTATTATTTTGGTTAATAAATCAGATCTTTTGGATGAAGAGAGTGCTGCGGCTGTTGAGGAAAGTTTTGCTCGTTACCAGCATCTTATGCGTAAGGTTGAGGTAATGCATATTTCATGCAAGACGGGCAAAAATATAGATCGTGTGATGCCTTTGATTAAAAAGGTATGGGAACGGCATAGCCAATGGCTTAATCCGGATGAGTTGAGTCTTGATTTAGTTGAGTCATTGAGAAAAGTTACTTTGGTTCGTAACAGGCAGCGATTAGAAATTCATCGTGTTAAGCAACTTGATATAGCGCCTATTACTATCCTTTTAAATGTTAATCTTGCTCAATTCTTTGGTTCTTCACAAAAAAATTTTCTCGATAATATTTTGCGTAAAAAATATGATCTTATCGGTGTTCCTATAAAATTTATTATAGCGGGACGTTAAATAAATTTCTCGAGTTTATCTTTGCACTGGAAATCACATCATGGTTTGTGGTAAGGTGGTGGGGTTACCTATGAACCCTACGTAAAAACCTACGTAATAGATTAAAAGAGGAGCTTTTAATGCAAAAGAAGATAACTTTCTCGGGAAAAGGGCATACCCCTGTTCTTGATGAGCATATAAATAAACAGCTTGAGAAAATTGAACAGCTTTTGAAAAAGGAGGCAACGCCTATTTTTCTTGATGTGGTTGTTGATTTTCATGATGTGCATAAGCATCAGCATGTTACTGCACGAGTAAAGACTCCGCATTATGAGTGTTTTGCGGAGCATGAGGGCCCCGATATTTTTATGGAGATTAATGAAGTGATTGAACGTCTGTTTGATCAACTTCGCACGGAAAAAAAGAAACTTGTTGACCGTCATCGTAGAGGGTGTGGAAAAGAATGTCGTGCGCAGCTTTTTCATGAGATAGAAGAAGAAGGGGAGGTGGGAGAAGAGTAGGGTTTTTAAGTTAGCTAAAGTTATAGCGGCGTTCTAAGTGGTGTGCTTGGACGCCGCTCTTTTGTAAATAAATTATTTTTATAGACAAATGTAGATTATTTGATACAATTATTAATATATTAATGTTAAATTTAATTTAAAATAGAAACAGGTGTCTAGATGAAAAAAATATTTAAAAGTTTATTAGTTTTAAGTTTATTGATAGGTGTAGGAGCTCATGCAGCAGAGCACCAGAAAAATGAGCTTGTTGACCGTTTGCAAACCTATTGGCCAAAGCCGTTTATATATCCTGAGTGTAATAAGGGTTATGATTTTTATCAATTTGAAACCCTTAGACAGGGGGCTTTTGATTGCTCTTTTCATACGCAGTGGAATCGAGCACATGTTTACGCTATTGTGTCAGAATTGGTTAAAGAAGAGACAGCAGAGAGGATTGCTCTTATACAGAAGCTTTTTAGGCATATGTATAATCGTTCGGTTTACAAAAAATTTGCGGTATGCTGTGGCCAAAGTTCTAAAGAAAATGCTTATCTTGAAGGTCTTTCGCAGAGTAAAGTGAATGAGCTGATAGCTAAAAAGATACTTCCTAAACAGTGTAAAAATATGAATCGGGATACGGTTCCGTTTGTTTATTACAATGAAAAACTGTTTTCATGGTATGACGAAAAGGGTGACGTTGAGGGTTCATTTGAGGGTGATCCGGAAATTATGCAGCGTGAATCTGTCGGGAAAATGATGACAGATATTGAAGGGGTTGGGAATGTAGAGGGTAATTCTTCAGTACGGCTCTGTTCAAGTTGGCTTGGAACTTCACCGTGGACTGAGTTGCAGATTCCTGTAAAGCGTGTGAGAGAGTTCTATAAGCGGTCTAATGATATTTTGTGTCTAATATTTTGTTATAGAACTATGGCGACGCACAAAACCTCACTTATTATCTGCAAGCGTAATGGGAAATGTACGTTCTTTTTTGCAGATTCTTTTAGACAGCCAACTATTCACCCTGAGTTGGACACTGATTTTGTAAAGGTTCACGGCTCTGTGGTAAAGACGGTGAGTAGTAATTTTACTGCCGCATTTGAAGTAACTAAATTGCTTTTTTTGAATAAGGACTTGTTCGAAGATAGTTTAGTGCGACATGTGTGTGTTGATCTTTTTAAGAATTATTGCTTTAAAGGGTCTACGAAAAGAATGTTGCTTGCTCTTGGTAAGTTTAAAAAATATGGTTTGCTTGAGAATGATTGTTTTAAGAAATACTATAGATCATGGTTGATAAAAAAACTGCAAGATGAGACAGTGCAGACAGCTGCTGAGGTCTTTTCTGAAATTATCTCTGGGATGAATAAAGAGAAAATCGAGATAAAAAAAATAAATCGGGAATGTCAGAAGAAATCTGTCGATCCTACGAATCATAAGGAACTTCTTGAAAAATTAGACTGTGCACAGAGTTGTTTGAAAAAAGGACGTACTGAGTTATCTTTTTGTTCTGAAGGGCTTAAGTTATTTAAACAGTTGAAGTCATAATTAACCGTTAGAGTGAATATAAATCCGAGAGGGTTTTGTGTGTAGTGAAAGTTATTAACCACAAAACCCTCTTTTTTTGTGGTTAAATTAAGCAGCGAGTTTAATCTTTTTTCAGGATTAAATTCTGCCGTGGCTCGCTATAGAGTGCATCGAGCATGATGTCGATTGAATTCCATCCAAAGATTTGACAGCCTTGATGAATAAATTTTTCTGAGCCTCCATAAACGATAAAAGCGGTGAGGGGGGTCTGTTTGGTTATATCTTGCCAGTCATTAAGTCCTTTAAAGAAATCGTTAGTGACTGTTTTCCCGGCTTTTATTTCTAGGGGTATAAGGGTGTCATATGATTTTTCAATAATGCCATTAATTTCGTGACCTTGTATGTCGCGCCAAAAATAGAGAGCTGGTTGTTCGCCATGGTTGAAATAGTATTTGAACAGCTCGCTTATAACCATGGATTCAAAGAGGGCTCCTTTGAGGGGGTGAAATTGAAGTTCATCTGCTGTGCGGATGCCCAATAATGAGCAGACAAGTGCAGTGTCGTAAAAATAGAGCTTGGGGCTTTTGATTACTCGTTTATTGAAGTTTACGGGGTAGGGATAGAGTAATTTAATAATGAAGCTGGTTTCCAGAATGGAGATCCAGGCTTTTGCCGTATTGGGACTGATATCTGCATCGCGTGCTAATGATGCATAGTTGAGAAGGTTGCCCGTGCGTGCAGCGCAGAGTTTTAAAAAACGTTGAAAGGTGACAATATCTGAAACATTGAGAACTTGGCGCACATCTTTTTCTACATAAGTACTTATGTAGTTGGAACACCAGATTTTTAAATCACTTTTTTCTGCATAAGGTCGTGGATAACCGCCTTTGAGTAGGGTTTCTTCAGGGATGGAGGGAATGGAGGGGATGGAGGGGGAAGTGGTGAGTAAGTGAGCATCTCTTAATTCAGCTAGCGAAAGGGGTAGTAAGGTTAAAAGGGCGATGCGGCCCGCTAGAGTTTGAGTAATTTTTTTATATAGAAGGAAGTTTTGGGAGCCCGTTATTATAAAATAGCCGGGGCGGTAGGAGCGATCAACAATGCCTTGCATGTAGGAAAGTAGCTCGGGGACTTCTTGAATTTCGTCTATAATAACGCCTTTCTGTTGATCATAGGCGGCAAGGAAGCCTCGTGGATCTGTTTTGGCGAGGGTGCGTATATCCAGATCTTCAAGAGAGACATACGTATAATCGGGGAAAGTTTTTTTCGCAACAGTTGATTTTCCTGATTGGCGGGGACCCATGATAGCCACTACGGGGAATTGACGGGCCAATGTCTGAAGTGTGGGCATGATCGTTCTAGTAATAAACATTTTTCAACCTTTTTATTGATTGTGTATAATATGCAATAGGATTGCATATTATACAAGAGCGCTTCAGAGAGTTCAATAGATCATGCTTTGGGATTGAAATTTGTTTTTTTACAAGATGTAAAGGTGAGTTGGCTAGGTATTTTTAATTAAACCTAAAATCTTAAATAAATAATATTTTACAAAACTATTGAAAAATAGAAATATAAAATGATATTCTTATAAGTAGGAAGTAATTGAGACCGCAAGAGCGGGGTGCTTGGTTTTGCAACCTTTTTTTATAAAATGCATCTGTATGGCTTTTGTAGGTTTGTTGCTTTATGTATAGGTAGTTTTTTTTGAGGAGTAATTTTATGAAATTTCTAAATTTTTTTGCCGTAGCGCTTCTATTAAGCCCGGTGGTTCTGTTGCCTTATGTGGCGACTACTTCAGGGTACGGTCAGACCCAGGGTGTTACTGGGTATGGGAAAACTCAGGAGGTGATGCAGTATAGTGCGTACACTCCTGGATCAGCTCAGGAGTCTGGAACTCCAACACAGGGGGCCCCGAAATCCGTCTCCCCAACACAGGGAGCACCGAAATTTGTCCCCGTGGAGCCTATCTCGTTTGCACTGTATGTCAATTTTTTTGCTCCAATTGAGATAGTTACGGCTGCAGTACAGAGTATAAAAAACGATTCTCAACGTTATGTTCTTGCTGAGCTGGGCAGAGCGCTTTTTGCTACGAACAAGGACTTGTCCAAGGAGGAGCGGGCGATGGCTGCGGTAAAAGCCGAGATTAAGATGGATGAGAAGGAAAAGGCTCGTCTTGATAAATTGTTATCCCCATTTACTCAGAAGTTTCAAGACATCGTTCAGTTTCTGGCATATGGCCCTGATTCAGAAGAAACCAAGGAGTGGATAAACAGCTATGTTAATCATCTTGCGAGCTACATTCTTGATCAGAAAGGTTTTTTTGTTGCAATGGTTCCATCTGCTAAGTGGAGAGCTGAGAACCTTGTTCAGTCGCTTAATAGTAATTTGGCTGGCATGATAGAGTCTCTCAAGAAAACGGTTGCCGAATTCCCTACAGACTCAGCGTACGACCGCAGTTCTAAAGTATTTCGTCAGTTAAAATTGGTAGAGGAGGCTCTTAGTGGGATCTTTGACGATTTAGAGGGAATGATGAAAAAGTAAAATACGCAGTGCATTGTACGTTTTTATTTAGGGCGCTCGAGAGTTTTCTTGGGCGCCCTCATTATGAATGAAACTTTTTAGCAAAAATTTATATTTAAGGTTGGATCTGTTTAGCAAGTTCTTCGATAGAGAGAGAGAGAATTTCAGCTCCCCAGCGGGTTAATACTTTTTGTCCGCGTGGTTCTACAAGAAGAACGGTTGGGAACCCTAAGATTTCAAAGCGCTTGAGTAGCTCTGCGGAGACCGGTTCTTGTGGATTGGTACAGTCAATTGAAACAAGAACGGTAGAAGAGAGAATTTCATGGGCTTCGGGGTTCAGCATGAATTTCTTATTAATTTCTTTGCAAGAAGAGCACCAGGATGCTCCAAATTCTAGAAGCAATAACTTTTCTTCACGTATCGCCTTTGATCGTGCTTCTTCAAAGGTGTAAAGAGCACAGGCTTTTGAATGAGGATCGATCGGATTTAAAGCAGTTTTAAATGCATTAAAGAAGCTCATTAATCCTATTGCTATTAATAGGGTTCCAGCGCTGTAACGATACCACTTTAAACCTTTTTTCTTACTATTTTTTATGTTGCTTTCAAGTGAAAAGAATAAGTATGCTCCACAAAACAGAAGTGTTCCTCCAGCGGTTGCATAGAAAATGGAGGAGGGGAGGAGTGCGCTAAGATAGTATAGACAAAGCCCCAGGAGCATAAACCCAAAAAGTATCTTTACTTCAACCATCCATCTGCCCGCGCGAGGTAAGAGAGTGGTTGAATTTGAGAAGGTCCCTATAAGAATCAGAGGCACACAGAGCCCAACTCCAAAAACAAATAGATAAACAAACCCTAATAATTTACTCCCTAATGCTGCTACAATCCCTAATAAAAGAAGAAGCCCTGGAGAAAGGCAGGGAGATGCAATAGTTCCGCTTAATGCTCCAAAGATAAAAGCGGAGATGAAGGAGCCATTTGCGGTTGATGCGGCATCACGCTGCATGAATTGAGGGAGTTTTAGTTCGTAGAACCCAAGCATTGAAAAAGCAAAGTAAGAGAGAAAGAGAACGAGGAATGATACAAAGAAGGGGTTCCCCAATAATTGTCCAAAGTGGGCGCTTCCGCTTGCAGCTAATAGACCTAGTATTGCAAAGGTAGTTGCGATACCGCAGGTGTAGGTCGCAGCTAATAGGAAGTTGCGGAACGTCGACGTTTGTGCAGATGCTTGTAAAATCCCTATGGTGATGGGAATCATGGGGTAGATGCAGGGAGTCAGACTCATTAAAATGCCGAGCAAGAAGATGAATAGTAGGCGGATGTAGTTTGATTCTCCCTTTTGGACAACATTTGAAATTGTTTTATCGATATTATGTAGCCATTTTCCACACCAATTCGTGCTTTTATTAAGACAGTTTTTTAGAAAAGATAAGAGGCACCAGCGTGATTTCTGGGGTTCTGCTTGAGTTTTGGGTTGAGAAGTTGCTTGCAGTTCGGTTTTTATTGTGGAGATTTTGGCTGTATTCATTTCTGATTGTATGCGCGGCGCAGCCCCAATTACCCCATTTGCAGATACAATTAGCATCGATGCAAAGAGGCAGGTTAGAGGTGGTAAAATACGTTTCATAAGGTTTCCTCATAAAAAGGTTATCTAAAGGTTGAAATCTTTTGTAGTTGTACTACCATATATAGTATAAATCGTTTGTGGGGTTGTAGCTCAGTTGGCAGAGCGCATGGATGGCATCCATGAGGTCACCGGTTCGAATCCGGTCAGCTCCACCATACTTCGCTCCGCCGCTAAAGCTTTCTCCATCGCCAAGGCTATGACAGACAGGTCTTATAGCAGGCCATTTTTCCGTTAGGATTAAGTTCTGTACAGCATTAAGCGCAGTAATACGAATGAAATGTTCTTTAATATTTTTTAGAATTAAGTCCTCCTTCAGGGTTAAATCCTGTTGTTGGATGAGCCTGTAGGGGCTGTAGCTCAGTTGGCAGAGCGCGTGGGTCGCATTCACGAGGTCACCGGTTCGAATCCGGTCAGCTCCACCATACTTCGCTAAAGCTTCCTCCGTCGCCAAGGCTATGGAGGACAAGACGTATGGCAGGCCATTTTTTTTAACGGATGGTTTTTCTGTTTTCGCTCCTCTTATTAGGATTGAGTTCTGAATACAGATCCTGTTTTCCAATTTACTTCTTCCAAAAAATTTCTTTTCCCAAGATAATTCCTGGTTTAGGATAATTCCTGTTTTGTATAAATTTTAGCGTTTTGAAACGGTGATTGAACGGTCTATAGTGCTTAGAACGATAGAGGGGCCACCGGTTCCGATAGTTCCCTCAATGAAACGCCTTTGTAGGTTCCATTCTTTTTTATTAATTTTAACAGTTTTTGTTTTTAGAGTAACGTTAAAATCAATGGTTACAAACCCGTTGGAAGATTGTGCTTCGATATTTGCATTGGTTCGATCTGGAAGACTTAGGGATATGCCTTTACCTGCTTCTAAAAAGAGGCTGGCATGGGGAAGAAGTCTGGCAACATCTAGAGAGATGCTTCCTCTGGGTGCTTTGGCGGCAACGGATTCTTGGGCGTTTTCTATGTTAATGGAGCCATTGTCTGTCTGAACGGTCAGGGGGCCATAGATATCTGTTATTGAAAGGGCGCCTGTTTCTTGTTCTATTATGAGAGAAGATTTTTCTGGAACAGAGAGGGTGTAGATTACGGGGAGAGCGGTTTCTGCGCTGGTGGTTTTGGTTTCTATCATTAGTGTGGCGTGCGCATTTTTATGTGATACATGGGTGCTGGAAATTTTTTCTTGTGGGCCTTTTATTTCTGTTTTTAAAAGTATTTCGGGTTTATCCCAACCGTTAACAGTAATGGAACCGGAGTAGTTTTTAATGGTGATGGAGGGGGTGGATGTAGTGGTGGGAATAGTTTCTGATTTTATTTTTTTTTCATCGGGTGTAAAAAATGACGTTATTGATTTCCAGATAGTTGTGGCGGATGCCATAGCATTGGAATGTAGTATTATGCTTGGTAGGAGGATAAAGAGGTAGAGAGGTAGTCTTTTCATGGTTAAATCTTTCCAAAATGTTTGATTTTTAAAGAGAGGGTTTGCGCTTTTTTTTGAAAAATTATAGTAGCACCGCTAATTATTCACCTGTTACTTTAGGATGGAGTGTACGTGTTGCCAACAGGGAGCCACGGTCTTAACCTTTCTGCTATACTGGGTCTGTTTATCTGAGGAAATTTGGCGGAGAGCGTTGCTATGCTAAAATCAAAGGTTGGATTGAAGTCACGCCGAAGTGCGGAGCGCGAAGGTGGATGGAGGTTGTTGCATACCGATGAAAATGGGCGTCTGTCTGATTTTTTGTCAACTAGGGGTCCGGTTCTGCTCATTATTGATGCCTTACGTGAGATAGGTGCACAGGTTTATTTGGTAGGTGGAGCGGTTCGAGACTTGCTTTTACAGAGGGTTCTCAAGGACCTTGATATAGAGGTCCATGGAATAGAACTGGATGTTTTGAGAGGGGTTTTGGAAAAATATGGTCATGTGGAGGCGGTTGGTAAGTCCTTTGGTGTTTTAAAATTATTTGAGGCGGGAGGTTCTGATTGGTCGATTCCTCGTAAAGATGGTCCCGGTCGCAAGCCTATCGTTTCTATGGCTCCATATATGGCGATAGAAGAGGCCCTTTTGCGTCGTGATTTAACTATGAATGCTATGGCTTTGGACTTGCATGAAAAAGTACTAATAGATCCTTTTGGTGGTGAGGCGGATATGCAGGAGCGATGTCTCCGTTGTGTTGATCCCGAAACTTTTATTGAGGATCCACTTCGTTTTTTTCGTGTGATGCAATTTGTCGCACGTTTTGATATTGAGCCTGAGCCTTTGTTGGATGCGACCTGCGGCTGTATGAGCATCAGAGGAGTTTCAAAAGAGCGTATTGAAGGAGAATTTGAGAAGCTTTTCCTCTGGGCTAAGCGCCCCTCTCGTGGCATTAGATGGCTTTTAAAGGTAGGGAGGCTTGCGGAAGTACTGCCGGAGCTAGCAGTATTGGTTGAGGTGCGTCAGAATCCTTTGTGGCACCCCGAAGGGAATGTTTTTGAGCATACTATGCAGACTGTTGATGCTGCTGCAGAGGTTGAAGAGCTTGAGAGTGAAGATAAAATTGTGCTGATGTACGCAGCTTTATGCCATGATCTCGGAAAGGCTAGTACTACGGTTGAGCAGGTGGATGGGCGGTTAACAAGCCATGGGCACGAGGCGGCTGGAGTTGCATTGGCTCGGAATTTGTTAGGCCGATTGGTTGGGAGTAAGAAAAGAATTAAGCGTGTCTGTTTATTAGTTAGATATCATATGAGCCCAAGTAGTTTTATTGCAATGGGGGCTAAGGCTCCAGCATTTAAAAGACTTGCTATGCGGTTGGCTCCCGATACATCGCTTGCGCTTCTTGCAAAGCTTGCAGAGGCGGATATGCGAGGGAGAAATGGAGGGAATGGAGGGAATGGAGGGAATGGAGAGGCTCGTGATCCTTTGCCTGGACCTATTTTACTGATTCAGGAGTTTGTTGAAAAAGCGCGGAGGATAGGTGTTTTAGAAATGCCGGAACCTCCGATTATTACAGGGAATGACTTGCAGGGATTGGTTGAATCTGGTCCTTTAATGGGAGAAATCTTGCGCAGGACCTATGAAATTCAGTTGCAAGAAGGCATAGTGGATAAAGAACTGTTGAAGAAGCGAATGTTGCGAGAGTTTGGGCTGGATGATAAACTATAGCAATTTTATTCGCATTTTTTTATTCTAAATCTCAGGTTGCAGGATTTAATCCTGTTGAATACGTAAAGGAAAGTATGGAAAACATTTTTGTTGCAAATTCGTTGTGGGGAGTTATTCTTGCCTCTAGTTTGTTGAGTAAAGTCATCTTATTTTTGGCGTCTTTGATCCTCTTGATCTGTTTGTTTATATTTATTTATAAGATGTTGCTTATGCGAGAAAAGTTGCGACAGGTTGCTCTAGTTCGATCTTCATTGCATGGTGCTGAGTCGCTGAATGATATTCTTTCAATGGGGGCTGTGTTAAAGGGAACATTGCCGGGAGTTGTATTGGGTCGTGGCCTTAAATCGCTTAAAGTGTTGCTTCAAGGTAAGGATGGACAAAAAAATACATTATCTGCGGTAGAGTTGGAGCTTTTGCGAGATTCGCTTGATCAAGCGCATATGGATGCTATGCAAAAGGAAAGTGAATATATTCCTTTTATTTCAGTAAGTGCGGGAGTTGCTCCCTTGGTAGGGCTTTTTGGGACGATTTCGGGGCTGATCCAATCCTTTATTGGGATTGCTCATTCTCATAGCACGGATATAACTACCATAGCGCCAGGTATTGCGGAAGCCTTGCTTACTACTTTTGCGGGCTTGGTGGTTGCTATTCCTGCATATATTATGTTTCATTATCTTAGCAATGCGGTTCGAAAGCTTGATAGCGAGTTGGGGTCTTTGATTTATCAATTTGAGTGGATAGTAAAGAATGTTTTAAAAGGTTAGGGGGAGAGATATGGATAGGAGGAGACAGGCGCGACGTATAGGCCCGCCAGAGACATTAGACATACCCTTGACACCGCTTATTGATACGGTGTTAGTTTTGTTAATTACCTTTATGGTGGCAATGCCTGTTATGCAGAATGCAATTGATATTGAATTGCCACGAGGGTCTGCGAATGACAGTCCTAATGTTGTTAAAAATCCTAATGATGTGATAACAGTGTTTGTGGATAAGCATCGTCAGCTTTTTTTAAACAATAAACCTGTTAAATCTTCGGAGTTAATTGATGCTTTGGAAAAAAAGTTGGGTGCGGTGCGAGATCAGGTGGTTTTTGTCAAAGCGGATCGTACTGTTCCTTATGGGGATGTTGTTCGAGTGGTTGACGATATCAAATACTTGGGCGGTGTAAAATATGTCGCTTTGGCTACGCAAAACGAATGAACTAGAGGCACATGCGTTTAAGTGGGCTGTGGGGGGCTCTCTTTTTGTATATGTTTTTCTAGTTCTGGGACTGTTTTTATGTTTTAAGCCACAGCGGAAAACCGTGTCGCTTGTAGTTCCACGGTCTCATAAGGCTGCTGTGGTGAGTTTTTATTCTGGGAAAAAGGGTAACGGAGGTAGTGGTGGAAATAGGGGTGGGAGAAGCGGCCGCAGTTCTTTACAGGGTCGTGCGGCAGCGCTTGCTCGTTTGCGTGGTAAAAAGGGATATAGTAAGGAGATTGTTGCGCCTGCGGTTAGTAAGATAACTGAAAAAAAACGTGCAGCAGAACGACGAGAACAAGAACGTATAAAAAAAGTTCGTGAGCAAAAAGAGTTGGCTCAAAAGCAGCGTCGAGAAAAAGAGCGTGCGGCGGAAGAAGCGAAGCGTCTTAAGGCGGCCAAGATACGTGCAGAGAAAAAGCAGCAGCCTGTAAAATCCTCCGTAGTTGACTCTAAGAAGTCTGAGCCTCTATCTAAAAAAGTTGAGCCTGTTGTTCCAATTGTGAAATTTACTCCAGTGGCTCAAAAAAATTTGGTTCCTAAAGTTGTTGAAAAGCCGCAACCTCAGGTCGTCCCCTCTATTGAGCCAGAAAAAGAGCTGGTTACCGAGGAGAAAATGGAAGTTGAAAAGGAGGTTGAAGAAGTAGAAAAAAATACTGACCTTGTGGAAGAATTTGGTATTATGGAGGGAATGGAGGGGATGGGAGATGAAGATGGGGATGGTAATGGAGAGGATGGTTATTCGCGAGAGGGAGCTGCGTTAGTTCGTTCTATTAGTAGGGCGTGGAGGCCTCCGCGTGGCTTGTCGCCAGCGCTATCTGCTCGCTTGATAGTGTGGTTGAGGTCAGATGGTCATATTGAAAAAATTGTAGTTGATAAAAAGTCAGGTGTTCTTGCGTTTGATATGGCTGCAAAGGCATCGTTGTGGCGAACAGACTTTCCGCAGGCGTTTTGGGGAAAAAACATTGCGGTGTTTTTCGGTCGAATGGATGAATAAAAATTGGGGCTGTTCGGTTTTTTGGAAAGGGGGCATGTGTTAAAATTTATATTAGGGCTGGTTGCAGGGCTTGTCCACGTTGCATCCTCTACCTATTTGTATGGAGTTGGTGTTGAGCCTGACAAATTTTTTGTACAGATAGAAGGAACCGCTTCAGCGCCTATGAAGCTTTTTTTAGGAGTGTTGGGCTCGGGGAAAGAGCGCTATGACTGTTCTCAGTTAACGCGACTTTTAGTCCAGTGTTTGGGGTTTGAAAAAAGGTTCGAGGTCACCCAAGAACTATTGAGCTCTGCTCCGGTTAAAAAAAGTGATATGACGCATCTTTTTGAAAAAGGTTTTGACGCAGCGCTCTATGTTACGTTTGATGATTTAAATAGTCCCATTGAGTGGCGATTATATGATACACAGCCAGGAGAGATGATTAGTGGCAAGCGTCAGGCAACCTTTGGGTATGTTAAGGATGTGGCCTTTAGTGTTGCAGCGCGTGTGGTAAAGGAGTTGACTTCTATTGAGCCACCTTTTTTATCAAAGATTGCATTTATAGAACGGGATAATAAGAAAAAGAAAAGTTTGCTTTCTCTTGTTGATTATGATGGCAGTTCGACGCAGATTTTACTTGCATCAACACGGATTTTGGTAGCCCCCACGTGGAGTTTAAGCCGGAAGAAACCGTTTGTTATACTGTCTGAATTTACACCTTCCAATGTTCGCTTTGTAGGTGTTGATATGGAGGGAAAGAAATATGTGTTACTTGATTTAGAGGGCACGAATGTCGGCATTTCTTATGGCAAAGATGGACAGGATATCGTTTATTGTAGATCTGGAGCAATCTGGAATTATCGGTATGATACGGAGCTTAAAAAAGGCGTGCATCGGTGTCTTATTCGTGAACAGGGGACCTGCGCCTCTCCTTCGATTTTAGAAAATGGGGATATTGTTTTTTGTTCAGAGGGCAAAATAAAACGTTATGACGTTAAGACTAAGCGCTCTACGGTTCTCACTCCAAAGGGTTATAATGTAGCACCGGCCTATTCTCACTCTACAGGACAGGTTGTATATTCAACTCGAATTCGAGGGGTGATGCAGTTATTTACCTATGATTTAAAAACAAAGACAATTTTGCAATTGACCCATGATCGGGGAGATAAGGTTGACCCTTGTTGGTCTTCGTGTGGGCGTTATTGTGCCTTTTGTTGGGAATATAAGAATGAAAGTCGTATTGCCGTCTTTAGTTTAGCGACTAAAGAGTATTGGTTTATTACGCCAAGTGGGCGATGCTGCCGTTATCCCGCATGGTCTCCTATTTTTGATAGTGTGATTTTAGCGTAAAATATATCAGGGCTGTCGACAAGGAACATTAAAGTGTGGTATACTTTAATTATTATGAGTTCTTCTATCTGACATTAATGAAAAAAGTAGACTAGTCAATATAGGGTTTTTTATGAAATTGAAAAATAAATTTAACAAGTTCCGTGGATCTCCGCGGAATGTTTTGATTTTTGTTGCATTCTTTGCAATAGGACTTGCGGTTTTAACTAAGTTGGCCGAGTATTCTCGAACTACTGAAGCCCTTTCTTATTCTGAGTTTTTGAAACGCGTTGAAGCGGATCGTGTGTCGTCTGTAAAAATAGCGGGAACGCAGGTTTACGGTAAATATAAAGATGACAAGTCTTTTGAGGCGACTATCGCTGACAATCCAAAAAATTGGGATATATTGCGAGAGCATAATGTAGCGTTTGCGGTTCTTGAGCCGGCGTCTACTTTTAATTTTTGGTATTTCCTAGCGTTTTTGGCGATAGGGCTTTTGATTTTTACGGTCTGGGTCTTGGTTCGTCAGTCACGTGGTGGTGGAGGCGGCGGTGGCAATAATATTTTCTCTATGGGGAAAAGTAAGGCTCGCATGTTTTTGCCCTCGCAGGTAAAGGTTAAATTTGACGATGTCGCTGGTGCGACGGAAGCTAAAGAAGAGCTGAAAGATGTGGTTGATTTTCTTAGAAATCCTGCAAAGTACCGTCGTATAGGAGCAGAATTAACTCGCGGAGTGCTATTAGTTGGTGAGCCAGGAAATGGTAAGACTATGTTGGCGCGTGCCGTTGCTGGAGAGGCTAATTGTCCCTTCTTTAGTATTACGGGTTCTGACTTTATAGAAATTTTTGTGGGTGTGGGTGCGGCTCGAATTCGAGATCTTTTTTTGCAAGCTCGTAAGCATGCGCCTAGCATTATTTTTATTGATGAAATAGATGCTATTGGTCGGCGTCGTGGAAGTGGATTGGGAGGTGGACACGATGAACGTGAACAGACTTTAAATCAATTACTTACAGAGATGGATGGATTTGCGAGTGCAGATGTTCCGGTTGTGGTTATTGCTGCGACTAATATGCCTAGCGTTTTGGATCGGGCTCTGCTTAGACCGGGTCGTTTTGACCGTCGTATTACGCTCCCCTTCCCCGATGAAGCTGCGCGTCGTGGAATTATTGAGATACATGCACGCAAGGTTAAACTTGGTGCAGATGTAGATCTTGAAAAGATTGTAACAGAGAGCGCGGGCTTTAGTGGGGCTGACCTTGCTAATTGCGTCAATCAAGCAGCTATTAATGCAACTAAGAGTGGACGTGATGTGGTGACACAAGCTGATTTTGAAATCGCCTTTAGGAAGCTTATGGAGTCACAAAAGGCAAGCCGCAGTGAGCATAAAACTTCTGGAGCCGAAGAGGCGACTGCGCGTGTTTATATGCCATCTCAGATTAAAGTCCGCTTTTCAGATATTGCGGGTGTTGAAGAGGCAAAAGAAGAATTAAGTGACTTTATTGATTTTTTAAAACATCCGGAAAAATATTTAAGTAGTGGCGCCAAACTAACGCGCGGAGTCCTCTTGGTCGGCGATCCGGGTAATGGAAAAACATTACTGGCTCGTGCCGTTGCCGGTGAAGCGGGGCGTCCGTTCTTCAGTGTTAGTGGTTCTGAATTTATAGAAAAATATGTAGGGGTTGGTGCAGCTCGAGTTCGAGATCTTTTCTCTCAAGCCCGAAAAATGGCTCCAAGTATTATTTTTATTGATGAGATTGATGCTATTGGTGTACAGCGGGGTGATAGCGGTGAGAATATGGAGCATAGCCAGACTTTGAATCAGCTATTGACTGAGATGGATGGTTTTGAGAATGAAGGAACTTCGGTTATTGTGCTTGCTGCAACTAATAGACCGGATATTCTTGATAAAGCATTGACGCGGGCAGGTCGGTTTGATCGTCGCGTAGAAGTTACTTATCCTGATTTGAAGGCACGTAAAGCGGTTATTGAAATTCATATGCGTGGTGTAAAAATTGCGCCTGAGGTTGATACGGTTAAGTTAGCGCGTGGTACGCCGGGCTTTAGTGGGGCGGATTTAGCAAATCTGGTTAATGAAGCGGTTATTACTGCGATTCGAAATGGGCGTGAATCTGCGACGGTGGCAGATTTTGATGAAGCGCGTGATAAGATTATCATGGGTAAATTATCCAAATCAAAGATACAGACCCCAGAAGATCTTAAGGCAACGGCTTATCATGAAGCAGGTCATGCTTTAATGATACTTTTACAGCCGGAATATTCAGATCCGCTCCATAAAATTACTATAGCTCCACGTGGAAATGCGCTCGGCTATACGGCTAGTCTTCCAGAGCGTGATCGTTATTCTCAGAGTAAGGAAGAATTAATTGCCCGTATTATCGTCTCTTTAGGAGGGCGTGCTGCGGAAGAAGTTGGAATGAAAAAGCAGTTAGTGGGTGTAACGGCTGACTTGCGCAATGTGTCAAATATAGCTCGTCGTATGATTTGTGACTTTGGAATGTCCAAAGATCTGGGGTTAATTGCTTATACACATGGTGCTAGAGGACCTGAGTATTCTGATGAGACGGCGGCCAAGGTTGATGCAGAAGTGCGTGACTTAGTCGCTCATTGCTATGATCGTGCAATAGCTATGATGCGTGCACATAAAGATAAGTTAGAGCTTTTGGTGCAAGCGCTTGTGGAGCGTGAGACACTAGAAGCTGAAGAAGTTTATGCATTGCTAGGAATTCAGCCTAGAGTCGTGCATTCACTGTCATAAGCTAAAATTGTGGTAGAAAACCGCTTGCCTTAGCATAGGGTTGGATGTTAAAATATATATCGGCCTTCAGATTAGATGGCTTAGCTAATTTTAGCTTAAAAGTCCCTTATTAGGACAGCTTTTGTTTTGATAGGGGAAATAATCACAGAGAATTAGAAGAGCATGAGAAATTGAACTTGTCTTAAAGGCTAGGTGTTACATGTCACGTATTTGTGCGGGCTGTGGGAAGCGGCCACAGGTGGCTAATAATGTAAGTCACGCGAATAATAAGGTTAAAAAATGGGTCTATCCCAACGTTCATCGGATGCGTTTTGTTTTTACAAAGGACGCTTCCGGCAAAGTACATAGGGGCAATATTTGCACCAAGTGTCTTCGTGGAAATTGCATCCGTAAAATTGTCTAATTAAAGGTTAAGCATGGCGAATACAAAGTCTGCAAAAAAAAATATACGTAAGAGTGAAAAACGGCAGTTGATAAACAGTGCTCGTCGCACTGCATTAAAGACAGCGATCAAAAAAGTACATGTAGCTTTAGCGGCTGGCGTGACTAAGGAATCGGTCGATCAACTTTTGTGCGATGTTGCTCAGAAGGCTTCCCGCGCAAAAAGCAAGGGTGTTATCCACTCTAATGCGGCTGCGCGTCGCTTGGGTCGGGTTGCAAAAAAGGTTGCGGCTGCTCAACGGGCCGTTGCAAAATAATTTGCTCTTCGTTTAAGTTGTTCGGGTATGATTGTAGGGCTTCAGGGTCTTCGGTCATACCCGTTTCATTGTCTAAAATTTCACATTCTTTTTCGTCGGCGATTGCTTCTTGATGGTCTAAGTGTGCACAGTATTGTACTAAAAAGTCCTTAGTAAGTTTTGTGGCTACTCTTGATGAGCCTACATTTTCTAAGAAAACCGCAAGTATTATGGGACTATAGTCTTTGTATCGTACATAGCAGACAAACCACCCATGTTCCAAAAACTGGTGGCCAAGATCGTGCTTTGAGCGGTCGCTTGTTTGGGCTGTACCGGTTTTTCCGTAGATTTCTATGTTGCTTAGGCGGCTGAGGGTGACCCCGGTGCCTTGTTTAATGGTGCGCTTCATAGAGCGTTGAAGAAGGGCCCGTGTTGAAGGCGAGATGCCTAAGGGCGTGCGGTCTATGGATTCTGCAAGGAGAATGCGTGGGCGCACTAAAAAGCCTGTGCAGAGTGATCCTACAACGCGTATCATCTGTAGAGGTGTGGCGAGGCAAAAGGTTTGGCCTATGGCCGCTTGCATGGTTTCGCCTTGCCAAAATGGTTCGCCATGGGTTTTTTGTTTCCAGGCTACGGTTGGAATAAGACCGGCATTTTCAGGGAAAATAACTCCGGTTGGTTCTCCAAGTCCAAATTTGTGTGCGTAGCGGGCGAGGGTATCGATGTGAATTCGTTTTCCGATTTCAAAGAAAGGGATGTTGCAGGATTTTGCAAGAGCCTCTTCGATTGAGGGGATGTGACCATGGCCACCATGTTCATAATGGCTACATCGCCACGTTCTTCCACCTAAGGTAATTTCTCCGGAGCAGAACCAGCTGCTATCCGGTTTGATTATTTTTTCTTCGATAGCAGCAGCTGCGGTTACGAGTTTAAAGACAGATGCGGGTGGATAACAGGAGCGAAAGGCACGGTTCATAAAGGGTCTGTTTTTAACACAATTTTGCCAGAGGCCTTCAGTTACGGGGCCTGTAAACATGTTGGGATCGAAAGAAGGTTTGGAAACTACGGCTAGCAAGTCCCCTGTTTCTGCATTCATTGCTATGAGGGCCCCTGATAGCCCTTCCCAGAAAAGACCTTCGCCTATGCGTTGTAAAGTTAAATCCAGCGTTGTCCAGAGTGGTTCTCCATCTTGGGCGCGTTTAATTTCACGAGAAAGCAGGTTGTGCCCGATTGAATTGACGATCATTTCGCGTTGTCCTGGTACTCCGCGTAGTTGTTCCTCAAAGAGTTTTTCTAATCCCATGAGGCTCTGTTGGGTGGATGCGGGTCTAAAGTAGCCGACTATATGGCATGCGGTGGTGGCTTGCGGATAAAAGCGTGCAGGGGTTGTTTGAATAGAAATGTTGGGATTTTGGGAGCAGTGCTCCATTATGAGGCATAATTTGTCGAATGAGAGGTCTGGGATGAGAGGGTAATCATCCCCAAGGCGTTCTGCAGTGGTGATTTTTTCCCGTTCTGGAAGTGGGTCTTTTGTCAGGGATTCTATTAAATCGAGTAACGCTGTCTGTTGCGGGGATAGTTTTGG
>CAYRPI010000005.1:25812-29137 GCA_964426225.1 uncultured Candidatus Babeliaceae bacterium
AAAAGAGTCCGGTTACTGGTCGGTTTGATGCCAAGGGAATGCCATTGCGGTCGAGAATTGCGCCACGTAGTGAGGTAATAGTTTTGTGGCGGAGAAAGTTGCGACGGCTGTGGCGTTTAAAAAATTCGCCATTGAAGACTTGGAACCGGAAGAGGACCAAAACAATGGCGCCACACGCTATAATAATTCCTAGGCGAAGTAACCGAAGTTTTTTGATCATGTTTTAAGATATCGTTCTGTGCTGATGCGTGTATTGAGTCCCATAAGTTCTTGCACGGTTTCTAGACAGGTGCCTTTTTCTAGCAGATGGACTGCAAAGGAGTGTCGAAGAATTTGTGGGGTTAGCGTTTTTTTATTTTTTAGGAAGGTGCTAAACATATTGCAGGTGCGTTGTATGGAGCGTGGGGTGAGTGGTTCTCCTCGTTGGTTTAGGAATAAAACTTCGCGGTTGTTTAATGGTTTAGGACGCTCATGTGTCAAATAGTTAGTTAATTGCATGTGTGCTTTTTCACCAAAAAATACAGTGCGTGTCCGGCGACGTTTATTGGGAATGGTTATGGTCCTCTGTTCCATGTCAATATTGGCTAATTTTAGGGCGCTTAACTCTGAGCATCGCATTCCGGTTGCATAGAGAAGTTCGAGGATTGTTCGATCTCGATGAGGTGTTCCAGAGGGGATCTTTTCTTGCGGGAGTTCATCTAGAAGGTAGGTAAGCTCTTTAATAGAGATGATTTCGGGTGCTTTTAGGACTACGTGGGGGCGAACGAGTGAAAATTGTGTTATAAGACCTTTATTTGCAAGGAAACGGTTGAATGAATTTAAACATGAAAGTTTTCGAGCTAGGGTGCTAGCACGATTTTTTTGAGTGGAAACAAATGCGCGAAAATGGCGTGTTATTTCTTTAAAAGCAAAAGGTTTTTCTTTCTTTAGTTCATAGGTTTGCCAAAATTCGAAAAAACTCCGCAGATCTGATGCGTAGGAGCGGTAGGTATTTTCTGACACTCGCTTTTCGTTTTTTAGAAAAAGGAGAAACTCATCATATTGCGTTTGAATTGCTTCGCGCTCCACGTTTTACCCCTTTTTTAGGATAACTTAAATTCCTTACACCGGCGATTAACCGAAGAACGATTAACGTTTAGAAGCGTAGCAATTTTTGTCTGGCTTTTGAACTTATTCCAGAGAAAAGTGAGGGCGGGACGATCTTTTAGTGCTTTTTTCCCAAGTAATAGAATTTTGTTAAGCTCTTCATCTAGTTTTTCATGGCCTGTATTCGTTGTCTTGTCAGAATTAAACTCTGCATTAAGAAGTGAAGCACCATGAAATTCAATATGTTGGGTTTGAGATTTACTCATGATGAGTGCATAGGTTCGTTTTCTTAATTCATCAATACTTGTAAATTTTTGTTCAAAAAGGAGTGTGGTCTCTCGTTCATCAAGTAGTAACATTTTTTTGAGTGGTGTTTCTAGAATGAGTTGGTTTGATAATCCTGTGACTAGTTCGTTGAATTCAGCCCGTGAGAGTTGTTCAGGGGTAGGCATAGCTAAGTTTGTTCGACGTAATTCTTGCAATAGATCTGCTGAAAAAAGACCTTTATTTGTAAGTTCAACTAAGTCGTGGTTGCTGGAGCAGATAATACGTACATCGCTGAAAGACTTCTGTTCGCTTTTTAGAGCTCTAAATGCACCATAACGCAAGAATTCTGCTAGATGTTTTTGAGTTTCGGGAGCAAGAAGGTGTATTCCTTCTATAAAAAGAGTTCCGGTGCCATTTAATTGGTCGAGTATAGACGGTTGTTGGTTTGGCGTTCCGAGTAGAGGAGGAAGTCCAAAAAGGGCGATGCCGTGTGCTAGGTTGCGTTCTGGTTCTTTGATGGTTATTTTATGCAGCTGTTTACGCAAGCTTATGGTGTGAAGAATATTTACGAGAGCTAATTGATCATCTTTTTGCCCTGAAATAAGTGTTGCACTGCGACTAAGAGCGGCCCCCAGAAGATCGATTTTGCAGTTAATAAGGGTGGGGCTGTTTCCTGGAATTAAATTATTGACCAAGCGTCCTGATTCTGTGGTTGCAAGGTACAGTAGATAGTCCCAGTGTGAGGGATCTTTTAGTACGTTAGTCTGAAGTCTTACAATATCGGCAACGTCTGGATGCGTTACTATAATAATGATGCCGTTTCTTTCAATGCTTGGTAGAGCTGAAAGAGCCAGGTGTTTGTCATTAATTTGTGGAATAGTTGTAGTCTGAACGCTTTTGTACTGTTCTGCCTGTTGGGCTAATTTTTTAAGGGCTTGGCTGGTTGGGTGTCCCTGTTGCATATTAGGATCACAATTGATTAAGGTTTGGGCGGCTTGGTTGCCAAATGAAAATTTGTTGTTTCGGTAGAAAAGGACACCGATTTTTTTTTCATGAGACTCTCGAAGGAACGAGCGGATACTCTCTTTGTAGTGGCTAATTTCTTGATGTTTGTGGAATAACTCTTCGGTGAGTTGTTTTTCTTTTGCCAATACAGAGTCAAGGCTGCGATTACGAATAAGATTAATGACGGAGCCTAGGTAGGCTGCAAAGACGGCCATTTCGTCTTGCTCTGTGCCGTTAAAGAACTTTTGGTTTCGAGCTTTGTGGTCGACGAGAATGCATCCATTAAGGACCTGTTTGTCATAGATAGGAACTAGGATATCTGCATTGAGGGTTCTTAAAAGAGTTGCGGCCTCAGAATAGGTGGATTGTTGTTCGTAATAGGCGGAGAAATCTATTTCGTCTCGTGTTATAATTCGTGTCTGTTCTAAAAGAGTGCTTAATGTAGGGCTTGTTGAGATGGCCTCTCGTAGTTTTTTTTGAGCGTCTATTTCATGGTCGTAGTTGCTATCATTTTGAATGATGATTCCCTGACTGTGATATCATTTATAAATCAGCAGATGTTTTCTTTGAAAAATGATAGCTATCCCGCGGCAGAGAATTTTCTGCGAATCACCGTGAAAGATACGCCAGAATATCTGATGAGGGAGAACCGTCAGGTCACTTGCTGTTCGGCGCGGAATTTGGATGGCGTGGTACGGTAAAACTTCATGAAAGACTTTTCCATTTCGGTTTCGCTGTCAAACCCGCATTGCTCGGCAATTGATTTTTCCGTGGCGTTTGATGAGCGCAGCCGTTCACGGGCCACTTCCACCCTCGACAACATAAGGCACGCAATAAAAGGCAAGCCGTAATACCGTTTGCACAGGCGGTCTATAGCCCGTTCCGGCAGGGACAACGCCGCGGCAGCGCCTTCAAGTGTGGCATTTTTAACAATAAGGGTTTGCTCGATATGGCCGCGTATTCGTTC
>CAYRPI010000006.1:0-11113 GCA_964426225.1 uncultured Candidatus Babeliaceae bacterium
ATGAAAATTTTTACCGCGATCTCAAACATTTAGATTAAACATATTAAACAGATTAGGGCATTGGTAGATACAATTAACCTACCAATACCCTGATTAGCTTAATCTCAAAAAAACTAGAACTTGTACTCAAATCCAGCGTTTATAAAGAATGCATTATCATGCCCAATAGTTGGGGCAAATTCTACTGCACTATCAACACCGGTCCTATCACGACGGTCAAGATACAATTTTTCAAACTTAGAAAGTCCACGACCAGATATATCTGCAAAGTGCGATCCTGCTGCAAAAATACCCATAACCGTGAAGAAGGTTAATCCTCTTGACACTAGCGCTTCTAAATAAAGGTTTATTTCTGTGCCCAAGAAACGGCTTGCATAAATATTTCTATTATCAACCACCGTTAAACGAGCAGGATGCTGTTGCCAAAAAGCCAGAACGTTTGGATTAATCTTCCAAATTGAATGCCCCCATTCACGCTCAAGCCACAATGCACCACCTGTAAAGATAAGGTTGGTAAACCGCGAAACAGAAAGAGGTACCCCTCCAGAAACATTACCACTGACAGGGAATGAAAGAACTCGAGGAAAACTACCCTTACCGCTTAGCAAAAAGGAACTACGAACACGTTTACCAGAATAGAGCTCTTGCAAACTAATAAACCCATCATAGGTTCCATCTACATCACTCTCACTGACTTCGTCATAGTCGACGTTAGGGCTATCATCACCAGACGCATAACCAAACGTTGCGGCCAATTTGACATCGGGTTGTCTAAAATAATACCAGCCATCACAGACAAACATCATGCCATGGAAAGCATTTTTATAAGGGTCTCTAAACCGATCTGCCGAATTTCTTAGATTAGATGGTGTTCCATCATCATTTTTTATAATTTGACCATTGTAAACACCAAGCTTACTAAAGCAGACTGCTGTATTAATGTTTTGATCTACAAGCGCCTGATTTGTTTTTCCAAACAAAGCTTTTTTGCCGGCCAAATCACCCGTAACAGCATTATTTGCAATTGCAGTTACATTGCTATTAACCTCGGCATACACGCCATTGGTATTGTTTACATTGAGCCCTGTAAAATCCGTAAATCCGGTTCTTATCTCTTTATCAATATGATTACGGTCTAGCCCTTTTACATACTGGTTGCCAAGGTTCATAGCCGTATCAAAACCAAATTCAAAATCACCAATTGTAAACTCTGACGCTAAGCCAATAGTCCCCAACTTAGTTGATGCATCACCTTGCACTTCAACTCGCTGATCCCGCTCATCATTAAAAAGAGCATATGGTTCTAAATTAAGCTTACGACACTCTTCGTCGAATAACTTACTCTTAATACGACCTGCTACAACAAAGTTTAAGGCACCAAAATCACGCCCTTGATTATAACGGTGTCCATATTGCTGCCCGCGCGTTTTTTCATTAACAATATCAAAGGAATCGGATCGATTGTTTAAAATGGCTGTGTAAAAATCATAGTCAAACTTGTGGTCGTCGGCAAAGCCACCCGAAAATTTAAATCCAGGAGCATACTGTTCAACTCCCGATGCTGGGTCATACCCTAACAGATCGGGCACCGTTGCATAAGCATCACCTAATGCAATTCCACGACCCAACTGAAAAGAAAATAGTCCCATGGTAAATGAGTGCTTCTGTTCAAAAGATGCACCCAAAAGATCATTCAGTAGAAGTTCCATCCAAAGTTCACGCATAATGGGAACATTAAGCATAAAATTGTGCCTATGAAAACCTCCCACTACTTCTTGATCCTTGATTGCAGTAACACCTGTCTTAAAACCAGCCTCAGGCGATCCAAAAGACCCTTTTAAAC
Source organism: uncultured Candidatus Babeliaceae bacterium (assembly GCA_964426225.1). Lineage (GTDB taxonomy): Bacteria > Babelota > Babeliae > Babelales > Babelaceae > UBA12395. The sequence continues at coordinate 1,844 of CAYRPI010000006.1, forward strand.
GCAAGCCCGCCGTAAACGAAAGACGAGTCCAATCACACTCAGGATTACAATATTTATGAGTCATCTTAGAATCAAGGGTGAATTTACCCGGAATAACCGTCTTATCAAAACCACCGTTCATGTCATTTAACATGCGAGCATTTTTTGAATAGTACCCTTCAAATTTCATCTTATTTTCCCAGAGGAACGATAAGCAATTTTCTTTATCATAAGCATAAACAAGAGGCCTCTGAATAAAGTCACTTGTTTTCAAGCATCTTTTCTTAGGAGGGCAAGAAACAGGGCACTCTTTGGCACAAGAACGTTGAACCACGTCCGCAACTAAAGAATTTGATACTGCAATAGAACATTCATCCTTTCCTGCCATAAGGTCAAAAACTGCTACAAATAACAGTATAGGGATAAAAACAACAAAACAACGACGCTGCATAATAATAGTCCTTAATACGCTCCAGAAAGAGCCAAAAAAATGGTTTTTACGTTAAAGAATTTCCTTTGCAAGGTAGCTCAGCACAAAAATTTGTCAATAAGAGCGTATTTATGTTTAGCTTTCAAAAGAAAAGACGCTAAAAAAGATCCCACAATAAAAAACTCTAGAAAGGAAAAATAAAATGAAAAAGCAAAAACCTATCACCCTTTTAGGCGCACATGTTTCAGGGGCCAAGGGACTTCACAACGCCATCTCCATAGGCGAAGAATTAGACTGCAACACCATCCAACTCTTTACACGAAATAATCGTCAATGGGCGTTTGACTCGCTTTTACCAGAAGAAATAAACAGCTTCACAGAACTTCAAAAAAAATCCCCCATTAAAACGGTAGTTAGCCATGCAAGCTACTTAATAAACCTCGGATCTCCGAATAAGATTGTCGCAACACGTTCCCGCAAGGCTTTAAATGCAGAGCTTACACGCTGCCAGCAGATTGCAATACCCTACCTTGTCCTTCATCCTGGCGCTCGTTTAGAATCCAACGAGAGCGATTGTATTGACCAGATTGCAGAACAACTTTCAACAAGCTTAAATTTAGTACCCGGCTCTTGTACCATTCTTTTGGAAAACATGGCAGGACAAGGGTCCACAATCGGCAACTCTTTTGAACAGCTTGCTATAATTCGTAGCAAAGTATCAATACCCGAAAGAATTGGCATGTGTTTTGATACCTGTCATGCCTTTGCCGCTGGATATAAGTTTACAGACAAAGAGAGCTACGAAGCCTTATGGAAAGAATTTGATACTATTATCGGACTGAATCATTTAAAAGTTATACATTTAAATGATTCACAAAAAGGGTTTGCGTCTCATATTGACCGTCACGCAGACATAGGCTCTGGAGAAATAGGCCTCGAAGCTTTCCGTCTTATCATGAATGACAAACGCTTTATAGAGGTTGCAAAGATCATTGAGACTCCCTTAAGCTCTCTGAAAGACCATCGCCGAAACTTAGAAGTACTTAGAAAACTTATGGCCTAGAAAATTTATAGAAAAAAGTATCCGCCGTAGAATTTTGCCCTACGGCGGATACTTTAAAAAGCAGTGCTTCCCAACCAACATAACCACAAAACAATTAAAGAGACCATGTTGAATTTTGTAAGTTAACGTTCAAGCCAATAAAGCTCTATCAGTTTCGCCTAAAGTTATAACTAATTAAAAAAAACTTTTCGGGTGGTTGCAAAAAAACAACTCAGAAAATATCACCATCGTTTAAAAACAGTGAACTCTCAACAACAAAAAACTTAAACCCTAAAGACAATTGTTGCAATTTTCGCTTAACACAAAAATTGCAACAAAAAACATAGATAATTAAAATTGCAACAAAAAAGCCTTAATCTTCCTTAACTTCACTGTAGCATTCTACACGATCGTCAACTTGCCAGTCTATAAAGCCATCAACCATAAAGGCGCACTCAAAGCCTTTTCGCACTTCTTTTACAGAGTTACGGTCACGTTGCAAACTCGAAATTGAACCCTTGCCAACAAGTCGCGCGTCACGGAAAATTTTTACAGTGCTGTTGCGATTACAAACACCGTCAACCATTTGGGCTCCGGCTACGACACCCAATTTTTTTATATCAAAAACTTTAAGAACTAAAGCTTCTCCAGTCTTTTTTATAACTTTTTTGACCGGCTTACCACGTTGGGATAATTCCTCAATAGTTTCGAGAAGTTTATAAATAATATCAAAGAGTTTTACCGTAACTTGCAGCTCCTGCGCCAAACGAGCAGCCTGAGAATCCATTTTTACATGGAGCCCATAAACAACCGCTTTGGTATCATTGGCAAGAGCAATATCACTCTCAGTTATAGCTCCAACACCAGAAGAAATAATAATGATGCCACTATGCGTTTTTGCAGAAAGCTTTTCAAGAGAAGAGACTAATACTTCCTTCCCTGATGCTGTATCTGACTTTACTATCAATCGCATAGTTCCAGGCAGAGATGTTGCTAAATGAGTAGGCGCAACCGTGTACCGTTCTTCGGCAGAAACGCTCTTAGATGCTCCTACAGGAACAATCTTAAAAACATCTCCAGCTCGAGGCAACTCAGAAAAACCCGCTATTACCACAGGCTCAGAGGGCTTTACCTCTTTAACCGAAATACCTCTCGAATTTTTCATCGAACTAATACGTCCGGTAGAATTTCCACATGCAAAAGAATCGCCAACATGCATAATGCCAGAACGAGTAATTACAGTGGCAACAGCCCCACGTCCTTTTTCAAAACGTGACTCTAAAACAAATCCTAAGGCTGGAACATCAATATACGATGTTAAACCGATCATTTTTACCTGCAACATGATCATATCAAGAAGCTGATCAACACCATCGCCTTTTAAAGCCGAAACCGGTACAAAAACCGTTTCCCCGCCCCATTCTTCTGGAACTAACCCTATTTTAACTAAAGAGTGTCTAACGTCTTCAATCTGCTTAGGCGTAACTTTATCAATTTTATTAAGCGCAACTATAATAGGAACCTGGGCCTGTTTAGCCATCTCATAGGCTTCAATAGTCTGTGGCTGAACGCCATTATCAACTCCGACTACCAAAACGGCTATATCTGCAATTGAAAGCCCGCGGGAACGCATAATAGAAAACGCCTCATGCCCGGGAGTATCAATAAAAACAAGATTACCATGTTCAGTATGAGCCTCATAGGCACCGATATGTTGTGTAATACCACCCTTTTCTCTTGCAGCAACACGAGTCTTACGAATATAATCAAGAAGAGTCGTCTTTCCATGGTCCACATGACCAATAACCACAACAACTGGCATACGCTCATAAGGAACTTTCCCTACCAGCGTTGAACGTTCTTTTACCGTCTCACGTTTTTCTATAACCGCCTCGATTGCAGGGACATCAAAAAATTCTGCAGCTTTTGCTACCGCTTCTGCCGTTAGAACTTGATTTCTGGTTGCTACAATCCCTTGCTTTAAAAGCATAACAATTACAGCGTTAACGGGACGATTTAGCTTCTCTGAAAGCTCTCCTACTGTCATAGGTGCGCATACTATGCCAAGCTTTTGTTGCTCATCTGTCATGCCTTATCCCCTTCTTCCGATTCATTCGACTCTAGGGAGTCTGCACCTTCTAATTTGTCTTCGGGGTATACATTCACCCCCTCATCAACCTGCTCACCATCACCAGGAAGTTTTTTACCAAAAACATCTTCCAAGACCTGCTCACGCATAGCGGCAGAATCACTCTTAACAAGTTCTATTTCAAAACCAGTTAATTGGGATGCAAGCGATATATTTTTACCCATCTTGCCAATTGCAACGGAACGCTGATCCTCATCAACCCAAACACGGGCACGGGGACCATCAATTTCAACGCGAGTAACAATTGCAGGCTTAAGAGAGTCTCGGATATATTGGTCTAAATCAAGTGAGGCCGAGATAACGTCAATCTTCTCCATTCCCAATTCACGTAAAATTGGTTTTATACGAGCTCCACCAACACCAACACAAGTTCCAACAGGGTCAATGTTTTTATCGTTGGAAGAGACCACCACTTTAGACTTATAACCTGCAGCCCGTACAATCTTCTTTACTTCAACAAGTCGTTCATAAATCTCTGGAATTTCTAACTCAAACAATTGTCGTAAAAATTCTACAGAAGCACGATCAAGAATAAGTTGATTTTCATTTCGAGGTTCAACTAAAACTTCCTTCAAAAGAGCTCGAACAGGATAACCAACAACACAACGCTCACCAGGAATAATCAAGGATTTAGGCATAAAGGCAAACGCCTCGCCCACTTTTACTGTAACTCCACTTGGTTCACATTTGTGCACGATACCGTGTATAACCGTGCCTTCTTTAGGTTTAAACTCTTCATACACCTGAGAAGCTTCAATAGCGCGAATACGTTGCGCTATAATTTGTTTAGCACGTAAAATTTCGATACGCCCAATAGGACCATCAAAAGGGACGTTTATCATATCTGACAATTGAACGTCAGGCTTTATGTTTTTTGCCTTCCTAAGCGATATTTCTCTATCTTCATCCTCAACAGATGAAACAACTTTTTTTTCGACAAGTACGTCTATTTGGTCGGTTTGTTTGTTATAGACAGCCGACAACTCAAGATCAGGGTAGCGCTTTTGATAGGCAGCTAGCATCCCTTCGCACACAATATCGCTGAGCACGGATCGATCAAGATCTCTCTCTTCGACCAGCTCTTCAATGACCTGGGAAAGATTCACGGCTCCCTCTTTCTTGCTATGTTTTTAATTTTTTCACAACAGCCTCGGCTGGCAAGGGCACAAACAATTTTGCCCAACACATACAATAATAGTACCAGAAAAACTTGATCCTGGAAACTTTCCCTACAATTGTTTACCTAAAAACAGTATAAGTTACTTTTGAAAACTTTTATATACCGTTTTTTGACCTTGTGGAAAAAAGTTATCCACATTAAAACTGCTGCACTATTACTATAATTATATATATATATTTATATATAGTAGTAGTAGGTGAGCGGGTTCAGTGTGGATAACTTTTAGTCATAGCTCGATCTAGAGCGTCTTTACATTCAAAATTTTATGTGGATAAGTGGTGGATAAGTGGTGGATAACTTACTAGGCAATGTGGATAACTTTTTTGGTACCTGCTGGTTTAGTCTACTATGAAGAGCTATTCAACTATACTCTTTCTGTTATGAAGCTTTAGGAGGAAGTGGTGAAAAACTTATCCACAAGTTATCCACCACTTATCCACCACTTATCCACATAGATTTTTGCACTTCGCCGTACAACTTGAAATTTACCCTTTTGTTGGAATAGTGTGTTTTTTGTCTTGGGCTAGTTTTTGGGAAAGAATCTTATTATTTCGGTATCGACATACAATTGTATTTACTAAGTTATAACATTGTATATACTTTAATCTAACAATATACATTTACCCCTATTTAATGAGGATTTTTTATTATGCTTAAGAAGCTTGTAAAAATAAAAGAGGGTTCGATTGTTAAGATTCGGACCGATGGAATTTCGCTGATAATTACACCACATGAACCGGTTGCGGTTGAGCAGGTTTCTCCAACAGTGACGATAGAAGATACCCGCCTTGAGGCTCAGATGAAATTGCTAAGGCAGAATAATCCAGATTTTGATTATGTGGCGTTTAAAAAAGAGATGGATGCTGCAACTAAGAAACACGCTTCTGAGCTTGAGGCTCTTTTTTCTAACCAGGAATACAAAGAGGCTCAAGAAAAACTTAATAAAAAATTTGGGGGTGATATGAGTTCCTCTGAATTTATGAAAGAAGCGACTGAGCTGCGGTATGCTTATTCTCCAGACACTCGCCTTATGGATGAGGAATTGGGTGCAATTGCAAAAAAATATTCACCTTTGTTGATTAATAAAAATTTTGAAAACGCAAGGACAGCTTTCAAGGCTATTCATGAGAAATATCAGCACTTGATAAAAGAATTTCAGTTTTTGTCGACCAATGAAGAATACCAGCATGAACTTGCGCTTCTATCGCAAAAATATCAGGTCACAGGGGATGCTCAAGCGTATGCGGTTGAAAGCGCCAAGCTTATCGATCGTTTTATTCCGGGTTATCTTGCCTACGAAGAAGAGATAAAACAGGCGAGCATGCTGCTGGAAGAACAAAAGAAACAGAGTAAATAAGCGTTTTTGCGCTCTTATTTTGAAGATGCTAAGGTGTGTTGGAGAGAATTTTGTTTTTCCTCTCTAACACCTTAATGGTTTACTTAGGTTTTTTGTTTTTCGCCTCTTGAAGTGCTGCCGCCTGTTTAATTTTTTCTATTTCGATGTCAGGGTTTTTGACTCCAAATTTGTGCCATAGAATATTCTGCAGTCCAATTGCGGTTGCGAATGCTGGAGCTTGTTTAATGCCTTCTAGGGCAATCTCCTTTGCGCCATTTCCAAAGCCTGAGAGCCAACCTGGTTCGTTTTGTGGTATTTGTGGTTGTGGGGCTTGGGGTGGTGGATTAAGCAGGGTGCCCACACTTTTTTTAGTATCGCCCATGCTGTTACACACCGTAGTAACGGCTTTCATTATCTCATTAAAATGTGTGCATGCCACAATAATACCGCCAGAAATGGTTGTCAGAGCAGCAATAGTGGTTCCGGTCACAGAAGGAGTTCCAGACGTTTTTTGTTCAACAGTATCTGTAGTTTTAGCGGGTTGTTTATTCGCTTTCTCTGCCCTTTTCGCTTTTATTTTTTTATGAAGCTTATGGAGTATGTTCCAGGCTTCTCTGTTTTTGTATAGCTTTGCAATATCAAAGGTTGATTGGTTCTGGTTGTTGCGGATCTTTGGATTGGCGCCGTAGTGAAGGAATTGCTTAACGTATGCGTTTTTATTGCACATTATGGCTATCAAAAGGGGTGTATTACCGTTTTGATCTTTGTGATTAACGTTATGTTTTTTTACATTTTCTAAAATTATGGTGCTTTTGTAGGCGTGCTCAGAGGCGGCTAGATGCATGCTTACAAAGCCTGCCACTGCAGTAAAGAGCAGATAAATTTTTTTCATACGAGGTCTCGTGGGAAATTTTTTGGGTTGATGTACTGTGGGCGGCAAGAATAGGTGTTGAGGAGCACGTATAATATTTAAGTGCGTGCTCCTCAGCGTGATGTTTAATTTTGGCGATTACTTTTTCCTCTGGTCCATCAAGTCTCTTATTTTTTGCCAACCATCAATCGTTATGATTTTTTTAGTTTTTGGATCGAATTTATAATAAAAACTTGGCGTATATGGCTTGTGGGTCGAGCTTTTTGATCCGCCAAAGAGGCTTCCAAGAGACTGTATTCCTTCTATCAATATTTTTGTCGTTTGTATGGCAACTTCTAAGTTCTCTTTTGTAAATATTGTTGTTTGTGCGGGTTCACTTATAATGGGGCCAGTACTGGTTGGTTGTTGGGAGAGAATATTTATTTGGTTTTTAAGGTCCTCGAGTTCATCAGCAGCTCTTTTCTTTTCATTACTTAGATGTTTTACAAACCAGAGGAGTCCCATCGCCCCTGCACCAACAGCACTCCATTTAAGACCGGTCTTAAGGCTGTCATTACCATTAGTGGATTTTTTATAGGAGGAAGCAGAATCCAATTCGCTCCAATCTTCTGAATACACAGAGCTTCCAGTATCACTATTTTTGTGACTTTTCAACTTTTTATTTTTTTTTGGATTTTCGAGAAGGATTTCGTTTGTTTCCTTTTTCTCCTCAGTCTTTTCTTGAGGCTTAGAATTACTTCCTGCTAATGAAAGCCCTGTAAAAATAGCCAACACACACAGTAACACAAAGTTCTTTTTCATAAGAAGCCCTTTCAGCTTATTTTAACGAAAAAATAGTAAACAAAGTTTACTGAAATATAGCATAGATAAAGGTTTTGTTAAATAAAAGAAGCGGATTGTGTCTTTATATATTGGTATCCAAATGTTTTCGTTCCGCGCTTACCTATTCGATACATTTGTACTTGCTAGTTTTGACACCATTTTAATATCATCAAAAAAAAGTTGTGCTTGTTTACGATTGCGTAAAATATAGGCAGGGTGGTAGGTGGGCAGCAGGATGTGATTTCCAAATGCAATCGGTTGTCCATGTACTGCTGTTATTTTGTATCCATTTTCGGTAAGTCCATTTAGTGCAGCACTGCCTAGTGTGCATATGACAACAGGATTGATTATACGAATTTGCTCAAGAAGCATTAGATCTCTTCCTGTTTTTAGTTCGTGTTGCAAAGGGGTACGATTGTTTGGTGGGCGACATTTAACAATATTGGTTATAAAGACATCTTGACGCTTAAGTCCTGCATATTCAAGTGCTTGGTTTAGAAGTTTGCCTGAGGGACCTACAAAAGGGCGACCTTCAAGATCTTCAGCTTTCCCTGGGGCTTCGCCAATAAACAGAATAGTGGCGTTTGGATTACCTTCGCCGAAAATAATGCGGGTGCATTCTCCAGAATTTAATTCTGCTCCGGGAATATAGAGTGGAGAATGTTTAAAATCTTGGTGTGGTGCGTAGGGTTTTTTTAAAAGCTCTTGTTTGAGAGTCTTTTTTAGGATTAAATCTTGTTTTTGTTCAATGGTCACTAAAATTATCCATAAAGTTTTTTTTAATACATCTGTTTTTTAGGTACAGTTTTAGTATAAACGAAGATGAGATGCTTGGATGATTTTTGCTTGAAGAAATTTTATATAGAGCGCGGGATAAAATAAAGCTAATGAAGTAGTATCAAATCTCTCTCGCGCTCTTAAGGCTATTGCAAAGGCTTAGTTTCCACTCTACCCATTATATTCTTTCAAAAATTGTGGCCAGCTGTTGTGCTGAGCAAATTCAGTGTATTGGTATGAGTTGTGATGTGAATTATTTATTTTCTGCTCAGGGAAGTAAATTGAAAGTCCTTTGGCTTTTGAAAGATTACTTCCGCATACATTGGCAATAATAAACTGCGGCATTAATGCTAAGCCGTCAGAAATTACTTTATTGAGAGCAATCTGCATGTTTTTTGTGGCGGTGATATTTGTTAGTTTTATTCGATCTATTCGATCTTTAAGATTTGAGTAAAAGTGGAATAGATCTATATAACTTGGTTCTTCAAAATATGTGCAGACAAAGCGGCTTCGAGCTGAGCGAATTACTGTGCGGACTGAGTTCTCTTTTTCGGATTGCATGGCTTCTATAAGTAGTTGTGCGAGCAGATTAATATTGTCATTTATTTGTGAGAACATACTTAGGTCGAAGGCTGAATGTGTATAGTCTCCGGTTATTTTTCCATAGGTAACTTTATAGTCAGA
>CAYRPI010000006.1:11123-13969 GCA_964426225.1 uncultured Candidatus Babeliaceae bacterium
GAAAAAGTTTTCGGCGAATTAAATATAAAATCTGTAACTTTATAGTCAGAGATAATATCTTTTGCAATCTGGGCAACATTGCCCTTGCCATTGGTAATTGCGTTGAGCACTAGTTTATAGTTATAGCCAGGGCCTAGGACAACTTCTTCAGAAGCGGTCATGTAATTAGCAAATTGACTTGCAATGCAGGCGGTTCCCGTTCCGGCCATTAAGCAGGCGTCAAACATAAGAAGATCGATTTTTTTGCCCAGGGCGCTTGTAATTCGTGTAAGAGCTTTTATCAGTTTGGTGTCATCAAGGTAGGAATGGAACGTTTCGTCAAAACAGATACCTCTATCAGGGTTGCATGTTTCATCAGATTGTTTATTGTTGAGTGAATCAATAAAATTCATAAAACTTATACTACGATCTAACTCGATTAGCCCTGTTATATCGTTATACCTAAACAAGTAAGAAGGGTTTATGCTTCTATCCATGCGAGGGTTAAGGTCTCCCGATCCATGGTTCCAAAAATCAATGATAAAGATATCAGAAGGGTAATCTGTTATACCCCAGAGTGCCGCTTGTATAAGCGTGTCGGCATTTCCGCTATTCATGCACATATCAGCACCTATTTGTAGGATTTGATTTTTTTTAATTAATAAGTGCTTGGTTACCTTTTTTTGTCCAGGGACTTTTATGTCAAGGTGGACAAGAATGGTGAGATAGTCATTGGAACCGATTTCTTTAAGTTGCGCTAAATTTTGGCTGGCAAAAGGGTAAAGATCGTTGTCTGCGGCCATGTAAATTAGGATGGTGCAGGTTTTTCGTGCGGCTGATTTGTCAGAATTTAGTTTTTGAATTTGTGTTTCTAAGCTCGATTTGCAGAACCATTTTTCATGTGCAGCTCTGAAGATTGTGCTATTTAGGGATAGAGGTTGCCCCATCCATCCATCATTGCAGGATAAAAAAAAGCTCGAAATGTTTAGAAAAACGAGTGAACAGTGTAACAGTACCTTCATTTCTAACTCCCCTAAAGTCCATCTTCCAGGATTTAATCCTTTTCCCCTATGAAAACTGTTTTCAGACTACCGATTTTTGAAGGGTAAAATCAAGGGTTTGAGACAGTATTCCTAGATGAGGCTTTTAGAGCATTTAACCATGAGAAGACAAAGGTGATTAGAAAGCTGAGTTGAAAATCAAGGGCAAAGAGGTGAAAGGGATTATTTATGAGAATGATGCATGCGATAAGAAAGAGCAGATAGATCCCATTAGTCTGCAGTTTTAGTAGCGCACAGAGAGAATAGAAGGTTGAAAGAAAGGCAGCTCGTACAAAGGGAATGCTTGCCCATGAAAGAAGCGCATAGAGAAGAATAATGAGTAGTGTTAGGGATGTTCGTATTGCAAAGGGCAGAGGTAGAAATCCGAGCAGTTTTTGCAATACCATTACCAAAATCATCATGTGCAATCCTGCGCGAGCTAAATGGTGCAAAATACCCCATGGTTTAAATTGGTTTCGAATGTGGTTAATATCTTTTGAATTAACTGCCTTTTTACCTAAGAAAATAGACGCAAACATGGTAAAGGTAAGGGGTGTAAGAGAGGGGCGTATGCGCTCTATTACACCGTTTCTAAGCTGAAAAACGAAACGTCGGATGGAAATATAGGGACGTTTAATGGTATGAATTATGGCTTTAGAAAAGTTAATGTGACCTACAATTCCCTCTTTTAAAAGATAATTTTTATATTCATTGTCTGGAGGAGCTCTAAAATAGAGAGGGTCTATGGTTACTGTGTCACCTATTTCTGGGATGTAGGGGGCCTCTTTCAGGATTAAATTCTTGTTTTTAAGGGAGAGGCGAAAGCAGAACCCAGTAACATGAGGGATTACTTTTTGCTTCTTTGTGAGCTCTTCTATGCGGAGAGTGATGGTTAAGCTATCGGCATTTTTGTAATCATTTTCTATATCTAGAACACGCGCAGTACAGATGCATGCTCCGTAAGTGGTGGCTCTGAAAAACTGGTCAAACCCGGCGGTTTTTTGCTGGACGCGCAGGGCGCCTAGAGAAAGAAAACCACATAGCGCTAGAGCAAAGAGAGTGTGACGATAAGGCTTTGCATTTACGGCTACGAACACCACTGCCATTGCTATGATAAAACCAAAAAGATAGTTCTTTGAGGTGCTTGACCCTATCCCTATGCCGACCATGAGAGCTATTACTAAGGCGTATAAAGGGTGCAAAGGTATCTTTACAAATAGTTGTGCAAGCGAGTGTTTGGTCGACATAAAATATTATGCGGGCGGATTTGTTGGAATATTCAACTGACTGACTGGAATGGGCGGGATCTTAAGTTGTTGCGCGATAAGGGGAAGATATTGTTGAAGATAATTTTGCAGTGTTAAAATTCGTATGTTGAGCATTAAGATATCCTGTTGAGTGGCTGCAGTTTGAGCTTTTTGCATAATATTTTTAAGCTCTTTGTCAATAGTATCAAATCTGCTAGAAACATTGATGAATGACTGTTTATTTTCCTGCATGGCCTGTTTGTTTTCTTGTATGGTCAGTTGGTTTTTTTGTACGAAATCTTTAAATTGCTCGTCGATGCCAGATGTTGTGTTCTGTAAATTATTTAGTCGGTTTTGAATATCTAGGCACTGTTGTTCAATAGCTCTAACGCCGTGACGTATAACCGTTATATCGCTTTGCAATTGTGCATTATACTTAATCCACGCAACAAGAACTGCAGTGCCCATAAAAGCCATACCAGTAAGTAAGCCGCGCGCTCTTAAGTTAAAATATCTGCTGGCGGCATAGGTTCCCGTACCTGCTGCAGCTCCAGCGCCAAGTGCCCACGCGTATTTAACT
>CAYRPI010000006.1:13979-20093 GCA_964426225.1 uncultured Candidatus Babeliaceae bacterium
TAACTGCAAGATGTTGTCCTCCCGCTAGCGCTTGATTAGCAGCATAAGCACAGGCTCCCCATAAAAAGGCACGGGTTATGCCCGAGACATTATGATTTAAACCGACTGGAGGGTTTTGGTCCAAAATAGGGACCTGTGAGTTCATAGAACAAAGAGGAAGTGTAATACAAGTGCATACAAATGTGGTGCATAGAAATTTCTTAATCATAGTCATAACCATCCATTTCCAGGATTTAATCCTGTTCAGAGTTTAACCCTGTTTTTGACTGTCCTTCAGAGATCTTAAGTGCCTTTTATTTATATACTATTCAAATAATTATGTCAAGAAGTGGCGTGTTTACGCGTTTCTGGTGTATTTGGTTTTTTTGTTCTATGCTGGCCCTGGATGATAGTTTTTAAGAGGATTTTATGGTTACATCTGTTTTTAAAAAAGTTTTTGATAATGGACTTACGCTTCTCGTAATTCCGCGGAGTGATATTCCCAAGGTTTCGCTTCAATTATGGTATAACGTAGGTTCAAAAAATGAAGAGACGGGAACTCGTGGGCTTGCTCATTTGATTGAGCATATGATTTTCAAGGGGACAGAAAAGCTTTCTGAATCGGATATAAATCTTATAACGCACAAGCTTTCTGGTGTGTGCAATGCGTTTACGTCAAATGATTATACGGGCTATCTTTTTGATATTCCTTCTCAGCATTGGCAAGAGGTGCTGCCCATTATGGCGTATTGCATGAGCAACTGTTCATTTAAGCAGCATTTTTTAAATTCTGAGCTTAAGGCCGTTATCCAAGAGCTAAAAATGTATAACGATGATTATCTTTCTACATTGATAGAAAAGATGATATCTGCCCTGTTTGCGGATCATCCGTATCATTATCCCATTGTAGGTTATAAGCAAGACCTCTGGAATGTTTCTAGGCGTCAATTACTCTCTTTTTATCATCGTTTTTACGGTCCTAATAACGCGACTATGGTGGTGGTTGGTGATGTAGATATAGAAGAGGTCTCAGCGGCGGTTGAGAAGAATTTTGGAGCGATAAAACCATTAAATTTAAAGCGGCCTGAATTGCACCATGCGTTTGATATTGTATCGCAACAGACCACGATTTATCGAGATATAAAACAGCCTTTGATGCTTATGGCGTGGGTGATTCCGGGTGTGTGTGAACGCAAGGAATATCTTTTTGATTTTGGGAGCTGGTCGTGGTGCGCGACTTTATAATAAGTTGGTTACAGAGCTTGGTATTGCAACAGAAGTGCAGAGTTTTGTGTATGATCTTTTTGATTATGGAATTTTTTTTGTATACGTTCAGCCGTGCGATTTAGCCGATGCCTCACGTATTGAAAAAATTATTTTGCATGAAATTGAACATTATCGCAACCATGAGATAACGGATGCAGAACTTGAGCGTGCAACACGTAAAACCGCTATGGATATGCTGGCATTGGATGAAAATAACCAGCGATTGGCGTATGTGTTGGGGAAATTTTATCTTGCAACAGGAGATGAAAATTATTTAGGACAGTATGCGCAGTATCCCTTAGATTCTATAAAAGGGGATATAAAAGAGCTTTTTTCGCGTTATTTTGTTCCTTCTTTGACGCAGTATGGAAAAGTTGTTCCGCTTTCTGCAGAAGACCAGAAATTATGGTTATTGCAACAGGAACTATCGGATAAAGAAGATGCGCGAATACTATCTAAAAAGATTAGAAAGTTAGATGTAGAGCCTCCTTTGTATGCCTCTTCTATTAAAGTCGCTCCACCTAAAAAATTTTCTTAGCCAAAAGCAAAGCACTTTAAGCTCTCAAATGGGCTTAAGGTATTTGCATGTGATCGTCCAGGGTCTGGGAAAATAGATCTTTTATTGGATCTTAAAGCTAAGCATTTTTACGATAGTCCAAAGCAGCAGGGGTTGAGTCTGTTAATGACCGATTTGTTGCAAGAAGGAACAAAAAAGTATTCTGCACAGGAGTTGGCTCAGGAGTTAGAATCGTTAGGGATGGAGCTTAATACGTTTCCAGGGCAGATGGGCATGACCTTTTTAGCAGGTGATGCACCGCGAGGGCTTGAGCTTTTTACTGAGGTTTTAATGCGACCAGCATTTACCGAAAGCGCATTAGATCGGATTCGTACTCAGCTGTTGTCAGAATTGAAGATCTTTTGGGATACGCCTGTTGATTTTATTGGTCAGGTCGCTCGTCAGGCAGTTTATAGAAACCATCCCTTTAGTAATAATATGATGGGGACCGAAGAGACGATAAATAAAATAACGCGGCACCAGGTAGTGGAGGCACATAAAAAGTATGTTGTGCCGCATGGGGGACGTCTTGCGATAGTGGGGGATCTCTCTTCTTATGATGTTCGTGGGTTGCTTGAAGAGCATTTAGCGCCCTGGAACAAGCATACGGTGGATGATATAGTTTTCCCCGAAATTGAGCCGGTACCAAATGAAATTATTGAATGGCCTATTAATCGTGATCAGGTAGTACTTGCGTATGCGGGAATATCGGTTGATCGGTTAAGTAAAGATTTTGATGCGTTGTTGCTTTTTGACCAAGTGTTTACCGGTGGTGTTTTGGGATCGATGAGTTCTCGTCTTTTTGATTTGCGTGAAAGATCGGGACTCTTTTATACCATTGGTGGATCTTTGCTGGCTGGTTCATCATTACAGCCGGGTATGGTGTTTATCAAAGCGATAGTATCCGGGGATCGGCTTGAAGAAGCTGAGCAGGAGATTGAAAAGGTGATTGCAGCAGGTGCTTTCGATCTTACCGATGAAGAGCTTAAAGAAGCACAGAATGCATTAATAAATTCGTTGGTAGATAACTTTGCAGCTCAGCGTTCGATGGCAGCAACTTTTGTGGCTATGGATATTTATGGGATGCCTGAAGACTATTTTGATAAACGGCCATCGCAACTTCTTAAAGTGAAAAAAGAACAGATTCAGAAGGCGGTTAAGCGCATTTTGAAGGTTGATAATCTGGTTAAAATTCGTGCGGGACGGGTTTAGTTATGGGAAGAAGTGGGGATATTATGGACGGAAAACAGTATAAAAAGCATATTCCGATTGGGATAAGTGATTTTCAAGAGCTTATCGAAAAAGATTATTACTTTGTTGATAAAAGCCTGCTTATAAAAGAGTTTCTTAATTCTGGGACGAAAGTTACCATTGTTCCGCGTCCTCGGCGATTTGGTAATACTCTTAATTTGTCTATGCTGCGTTGTTTTTTTGAGCGAGTGGAAGATTCACGTCGGCACCTTTTTAACGGCCTTAAGATTGAGCAGTATTCTGATTGTATGGAGCGCCAAGGTAAATATCCTGTGATTTGGCTGACATTTAAAGATGTAAAAGCTAATAAATGGGAACGGTGCTACGAGAAAATATGTGCGGTTATTGGCAGAGAGTTTGCACGACACTTTGACATGCTAAGGCCATCTTTGAGCGAACGAGAGATCCAAGAAATACAAGAAATTATGTTAGGCACAGCTTCTGAGATTTTGTATAACAATGCACTCCTTAAGCTCTCGAATTATCTCAAGCGTGCTTATAAAACGCGAGTCATAATCTTTATTGATGAATATGACATCCCAGTTCGCGAAGGTTTTTTGTATGATTATTATGACAAGATTACGAGTTTTCTAGACTCATTATTTTGTGCAGGTTTAAAGGACAATGCAAATCTAGAGTTTTCGGTTTTGATGGGCCTTATTGGGTTTTCATGCGCTGGAATTTTTGGCGGATTTAATAACTTTGTAACCAACTCATTTTTTAACCATCATTATGCAGACAAATTTGGTTTTCTTGAAGATGAGGTCGTGGCCTTGCTCACTTACTTTGGTCTTGAGCACCATCTTAATGAAGTTCGACAGTGGTATGCTGGTTACCAAAGCGGCGAGTATAAGCTCTATAATCCATGGTCAATCGTTAATTTTGTTAAAAACAAGGGAGTGTTACAGGTCTATTGGTCTAATACAAGTCCTGATGCCCTTATTAATAATCTGCTTATAAAAAGTTCTGCTGCAACAAAAGAAGAGCTTGAAATCATCGTCCAGGGTGGCAAGGTTACCAAGCCTATACAAACAAACATTGTTATGACTGACCTTGAAAGACGTGACGATGTTCTTTGGAATTTTCTTCTGCTCTGTGGCTATCTAACCTTTGAAAACGATAGACTTAAAGGGTATTCTCGAGTAGCTGAATTTGGCGTACCAAATAAAGAAATGGTGCTGGTTTATAAAAAATTGTTTGGAAAATGGTTTTTAAGCAGCGCAGGCTCTTATTATTATACAATGGTGCTCGAAGGTCTAATTAAAGGTGACGCTGGGCAATTTCAAGGTGCTTTTGAAAAATTCACATGCGAAACATTAGGTTCATTCGATGTGAGTGGGAAAGAACCAGAACTTTTTTATCGCACCTTAATTTTAGGTATGCTTGCGAGTCTTTCGCATACATATGAGATCAAAGTAAATCGTAAGAGTGAGGGGATTTACCCAGGGCCTGCCGAATGGGGCCGTTGTGATGTTATGATTATTCCTAAGGACCATTCACGGTTTGGGTTTATTATTGAGTTTAAAAAAGCAGAGGGGAAGGAGACGCTTTTAATTGCGGCAAAGAAAGCGTTAAAGCAGATTGAAGATAAGCAGTATGAGACTGAATTACGCGCTAGGGGCTTGCAAAAGATCATTAAGCTTGGCATTTCGTTTAAAAGTAAAGAAAGTTTTGTTTTGATTGAAAACGTGAA
The DNA here is from genome assembly GCA_964426225.1 of uncultured Candidatus Babeliaceae bacterium. Classification (GTDB taxonomy): domain Bacteria; phylum Babelota; class Babeliae; order Babelales; family Babelaceae; genus UBA12395. Next base: position 18,725 of record CAYRPI010000006.1, read on the forward strand.
TAAAAAAGATTAGGACTATGCATTTACAAGAAGCGGATATAAAAAGAACGCGGGATATAATCTGGGAGTTTTATGCTGCCAACAGTCGGTCATTTGCCTGGCGGCAGACAGAAAACCCTTATCATATTTTCGTTTCTGAAGTGATGTTGCAACAGACGCAGACCGCCATTGTAGAAAAGAAGTATGGTCCCTTTATCGCTGCTTTTCCCGATTTTGCTAGTCTTGCCCAGGCGCCTTTTGCAGACGTTTTGCCTTTATGGCGGGGGTTAGGTTACAACCGACGGGCACTTGCATTGCACAAAAGCGCTCAGATAATTGTTGAGTGTTATGGTGGGGTTTTACCTAATGAACCCACACTTTTGGATGAATTGCCTGGCATAGGGTCCGCAACGGCAGCATCTATCTGTGCCTTTGCATTTAATAGGCCGGTTGTGTTTATCGAAACAAATATTAGAACCGTTTTTATAACGTTGTTTGGTGGCTTACGCACAGATATTACGGATAAAGAGCTTTTGCCTTTAATTCAAGCAACACTTGATCATGAACAGCCTCGACATTGGTATTATGCTCTTATGGACTATGGAGTGATGTTAAAAAAGACGCTACCTAATCCTAGTCGTCGTAGTAAGCATTACATTCAACAGTCACAGTTTGAAGGTTCAGAGAGACAGATAAGAGGGATGATCCTCAAAGCTGCAACTACCAAAAAAGTGTTTAGCTTTGAGGATCTCTGTTCTTGTATTGACCGCGAGCCTGAACGCATTCGCCGCAACCTTGAAGAATTGTGCGTAGAAGGGTTCTTGCATCGGGAAGGTGATTGTTTTAGGCTTTAATTAGGATAATTGGCGGGTAAGGAATTAATATCAGTAGTATTATCTTGAGACCATATTCTAAGATTGTAGTCTTGCGCGTTATCTACTAAATTTAGTGAGCAGATAACTCCGCTTCTTAGTTCGTTTCTCACATGCATAAGCATTTGCCCTAGGTAATTTTTACCCTTAAAGTCTCCCCCTGCACCCCATTCTGCATCGTCTGGCGCGGCTTCTACAATTATTGCATCGCCGGTGTCTAATAATAGCTTCCTTAGAGCGGGATTTTGTGAGAATTTTTCACGTAGGCCTTGGAGCATGATCTGTATTTTTTTGCCATTTTTTCCATGCCACCCTTGTGGCGCTTGGTAGTGTTGTCTTTGTAATTGACCTGCGCTTAAATTTTGCATCCTGTTTTGATAAGCCTGCCAAGGATTAGGGAATTTATTGGCTTGGAACCAGTGTTCAGTTGATTTCCATTTTTTCCCTGTTTTTAATGTTGCTGATTCGTGCATAAGCGTCGGCGGAACTATTTTATTTTTATCGCTTGTTGTCAGGAA
>CAYRPI010000006.1:20103-20366 GCA_964426225.1 uncultured Candidatus Babeliaceae bacterium
AATAGTAGGCCTGGCTATTATTGTAAAAATGAATTGTATTAGGGATGCCGGGCCGTGGCCATGGGGAAGGATTGACAGGGAACTGGTTGTGCAGATTTAGGTTGTTGTGTGGCAGTAGGGGATCAAATTCATCGATAGGTGCGGATGTGAGTGTAGGCAGTGAGAATGGTGAGCGCACATATCCTAACATAATTGCCGCTAAGTAAACGCCACCCATTCCTACACTTGCACCTAGTGTGCAGAGCGCCCAGTGTCGGCCGCAC
>CAYRPI010000006.1:20376-22099 GCA_964426225.1 uncultured Candidatus Babeliaceae bacterium
CCATGAAAGAATAGATGATGCAATAGTCTGTTTTCTGACTTGATTTAATAAATTAGAGGGTTTGCAGGAACATAATCCTGCGTTTTGCGTTTTACCGTTTTCATTTGCAAGTGTTGGCGACATTATCCATGATGATCGTGCCATTGCTGCTGCCTGGCTATCTGTTACAAGAAGAGCGATAAGCGCATAAAGGGTTAATTTTATTTTCATAACAGGTTCCTCCCTATCCAAAATTTTATTTTGTTTAAGATTAAATCCTAGATTAAAATCTCATTAAAACAGAATGTATAAAAACATTGGATTTGTCAAGTTGTGTTAGACAAAAAAACAGATTGAAATTACTTTTTTTAACTCAGATAACCGATTGCAGTAAATTATTTGTGATTTGTGGTTTTATTAATTAGCTCGTGAATAGCAAATGGCAGAATAACGGAACCTACAAGGATAAATGCCGTTGCTGCACACATTTTTTCACAGGTTTCGAGTTTTTTAAGTTGTCGCTTTTCCTCGATTAGAATGCACTTTATTGCAAAATGCTGGAAATTTATTTTTTCAGAGGTTGTGCAGGTTTTATACTTTTTATCCATTTTGCATTGATGAATCTTCCATTGCTTTGAAGGGAAGACCGGTGTTGCAGCGCCTGCGATGAGCGCAAAACAGAGGATGTGCGTAAGCGTCTTTTTACAAAATTTCATGTGAAATCCTTATTAATCAAATTCCGATAATTCACCACGAATCCAGAGATAAAATTCAGGGGATTGAGGTTGATAAGGGGGGTGTTCAGTTTTGGTTTTTAGGTCATGCAAACGATTTTCAACTCGTTCTAACCGCTCTCTTATTTTTTTCATTTCACGCGCTTCTCGCCAGGCAGCTTCTTCCTCTATTCTATTGCGTTCATGCAGTGCATTAGCCTTATCTCGTTCTGCGCGTGCTTTTTCTTCTTCAGCGCGTGCTAGCCGTGCTTGAATGGCGATTCGCTCTTGTTCACGTTCATCGCGTAATTTAAGTTGTAATTCGGTTCGGTATTCACTGCTCTGCATAAGTTTATCACGCTGTTCTTCAAGCCCGTTTAAAAGCATGTGTGCTTGCCGCAAAAGAGTTGCATCTTCTTGATTGTGTCCATTGGAACGTTCAAGGTTGGATAGTGCTTTTCTTAGCTCTCGGCAGTCAGAGTCTATAAGGTTGGCAGCGGATAGGTGTTGAAAGGGGTCATGAGGATTAAGATATTCTGTCTGCTTATTTATAAGTTCGGATAAGGTAAAATAAGCCGCTTCACGTTTTAAAAAAGTATGAACGGTTTCAAGTTTTTTTAACAATTCATGAGCTACCGATAGAATGCGGTCGCCGCGGTTTACCAAGCTTTCGCGACTTTCGAGGTTTTCCCAGTAGTCTACATTGGTTTCTAGTCGCGCCAACGCTTCTTTAAAATGTGAAAAATCGCGTTGGAATTCTAAGTTGCACGCATTAACTGAGTACCAGGTTGAATTTATGTAATTAGCGATAGATGTTTTTGATGCGTGCTGTTCGATCATTCCTGCCATGGAGGCATAATGTAGATTGCATGAGCTGGTAAGCTCTTCCAATTGGATAATGGAGTTTTTGTCGTCAGAAAGAGAGGCGCGAGCATGGTATTCGCTTATTCCATGCCATAAAAGGGCAACGCCTCCGGCTATGGCGCCTGCGCCTACGGCTACCTTCCATCCATCTTCAGAGTGTGCATTAA
>CAYRPI010000006.1:22109-26433 GCA_964426225.1 uncultured Candidatus Babeliaceae bacterium
TTGTAATATGCAGATGGTGCATGTTGTTAGTAGAAATAGTTTTTTGTTCATAGAGTCCTAAATATTTTAGCGGTTAGGAAAAGGGTGGAGAAAATTTAACCTTAGATTAGCCTTTTTTGGGTAGATAGTCACTTGAACTTAAAACGATGATAAACTACATAAAAATGGGGTCGCGTCTGTGAGTGATAAAGTTTGTGTAAATATTACGGAGAAATAATTATGTTACAACGCATTAGAGGCACACAGGATTTTACCGATCTTACGCTATGGAATTTTCTTTTTACGGCTGCGCGTACCCACTTAACTCATTATGGGTTTAATGAGATAATGACACCCATTTTAGAACCTACAGAGCTTTTTAGGCGTTCCTTGGGACTTGGTACAGATGTTGTAACAAAAGAGATGTTTACGGTAAAGGCAGGTGAAAATGATGAGGCTATATGCCTTCGCCCTGAAGCAACCGCATCCATTACTCGTGCTTTTTTTAATAATGGTATTCAGGAGCGGCCTTGGCGAGTATTTTCCCAAGGCCCCATTTTTAGGCATGAGCGGCCACAAAAAGGCAGATTTCGCCAGTTTCATCAACTTTCTATAGAGGTTCTTGGCGCTAGCTCAATTATTCAAGATGCTGAATTTATCACCATGCTCGACACCTTTTTTTCACGCGTTTTACATCTAGATTCTTATGCCTTAATGCTTAATTTTTTAGGCACTGCAGAAGATCGTGAAAATTATAAACGGGCACTCTATGCCTATTTAGAAAAGCAGGACAATCTCCCTAAGGCTATCCAAGAGCGTAAAGAGACTAACCTGTTGCGTGTATTTGACCTTAAAGACGAAGAATGTAAAGCGGTATTAGAGAAGGCGCCTCTTTTAATTGATTCGCTCTGCGCAGAATCACGGGCGGAGTGGGAACAGCTTTGTAGTCTCCTAAACCAACTCTCTATACCCTATGTTCATGATCCAAAGCTTGTTCGCGGATTAGACTATTACAATAAAACAGTTTTTGAGTTTGTGAGTCTTGATCTGGGGGCACAAAATGCCTTCTGTGGTGGAGGCCGTTATGACTATCTTTCGGTTGCTCTTGGGGAAAAAGATCCACTCCCATCTATGGGAGCTGCCTATGGAGTTGAGCGGTTGCTTATGCTTCTTGAATCACGTAAAGATAAATTATCATTACCACAAAAACCGCCGCTTGTTGCAATTTTACCTTTTTCTGCAGAGCAACAGTTGCTTGCACTTATTGCAGCACAAGAGTTGCGTGCAGTAGGCGTCTGTTGTGAACCTATGCTTGAGGGTGCATCCATAAAAAGTATGATGCGGAGAGCTAATAAGCTGGGGGCGCGGTTTACTATCTTAATAGGTGAAGATGAGCAGAAAGGTAATTTTGTTACGCTTAAAGATATGACCGGCGGCACTGAGCAACGTGTGCAACAGGGTGATTTGGTCGGTAAAATTAAGGGTATTTGAGAGCAAAGGCAAAGGGCGTTGCCTCAGGGTTCCACCCTGAACCCGCCAGGACTTAGTCCTGGACCTGTTGCATTAATCCACTGTGAGTTTAAAATTTTGTGGTGGGCAGAGATTTTTCGCGAAAAATCTCTGCCCACAGGCTCATCGGAAGAGTCAAAAAAATTGTTTCTTCCGATAGAGAGTTAGTTTTTTTTATTAATATTGTAATTGTGTCTCGCATGTGTTACACTTTCTCTAAGAGTAGAGGAGTGAATAGCGAAGGATACAAAGATTATAAATATTATTTTTTATACTACAGATACGGGTAAACAGCCGTTTGTTGATTGGCAAGCGAAGCTTGGATGGAAGACTGAATCTATTGTGTTGACACGTTTGGCCAGAGTACGGGGTGGTAACTTTGGGGATTGTACGCAGATTAAGGGCGGAGAGGGTATTTATGAGCTCCGCATAGATTATGGTGCCGGTTATAGAATTTATTATGGAAAGAGCGGCGCAACAGTAGTTGTGCTGTTAGTAGGGGGATGTAAAAGTAGTCAAAGTCGTGATATTGCGAGAGCAAAGCGGTATTGGCTTGATTTTAAGGAGCAAGAAAATGACTAAGCGAATATATAAAAATTATAGCGAGTTGCTAAACGATCGATTAAAAAATCCAGAGCTTGCTATTGCCTATTTAAATGAAGCATTGCAAGATGAAGACCAAAACGTTTTTTTGCTTGCGCTTAAAGATGTTCTTGATGCCCAAAATCAGGATGTGTCCGCATTTGCTAAGAAAGCACATATTAGTAGACAGAGCTTTTATCGCATGTTGTCTAAACAAGGCAACCCACGCTGGAATAATATCACATCATTAATTGATGCCATGGGGCTTCAAGTCCACTTATCAAATAAATAATATTTAGGGGAAAAATATGCAAGAGCTTGTAGTTGAATCACCTAACAAAAAAACGTTTAAAGTTATTCAAGACGTTGAAAATGGCGCTGATCTTATTGAAGCTGAAAACGTTGCAGATTTGTTTAAGAAACTGGGCATATAACAATATCATATCGAGCCCGATTGGTTACTTATTTATAAACGAACTGAAACTGAGCTGATTTTCGTAAGGCTTGGAACGCATGCAGATCTCTTTGAGTGAATTTTACAGAGCTTTTATCGCATGTTGTCTAAACAAGGCAATCCGCGTTGGAATAATATTACATTATTAATCGGCGCCATGGGTTTTCAAGTTCACCTTTGGTTGCAATTTTGACTAGCGTTTTTTGCGTCCAAATTACGTTCTTTGCGAGAGCATAGAAAAAGTGACAATTTTCTAAAATTTAACAATTTATTGCAATCTGAAAATAAATTATGATATAGTAATAGTGTGGGGGAAATCTATTTTCCCCTAAATAATTAAATAAAAAGGTTAATGTAGTTGTAGTTTTAAAAATGGAGGAATGTATATGAAGAGTTTTAAGTTTATAGCGCTATCGGGTGCTTTGTTGGTTGCATGTGCTGCCCAGGCAGGTACATTGCAGTTCTTGGTGGAGAATAGTAATGGAAAGGTTGATGAAATCAAGTTCTATTTAGATAAAAATCCATTGGAAAAAGTTGATGCAGTTGACCAGGGAGGACGTACGGCCCTACAGAGCGCCGCATCACAAGGTTACCCGGATGTTGTAAAATATCTCGTGGAGAAGTGGAAGGCCAATGTTAACCATGCTGATAATAATGGTGGGACCGCGCTTCATGATGCAGTATGGTCTGCTCCTGGTACAATAACTATTGTTGGTTCTGCTGGTCCAGTAACAGGTGGTTGGCTTGATGTGGTTAAATATTTGGTCGGAAAAGGTGCTGACATCAATGCAAAAGACAAAGGTGGCAGAACTCCATTGAGTTTTGCTGGAGGCAAACCTGAAATATTAAAGTATCTTCTTGAAAATGGTGCTGTAATATAAAAACCTGTGCATAAATTTGCGTGTAAAATTGAGTCTGGTAGTTTTTTTGCTGGACGAGAAAAATAAACGGCTGCTTGGGAGACGGTGAGTTTCTTCGGTGGCCGTTTACCTTTTTACCCCGCCCGCAGGGCTGGGACCTCTTTGTTTGATATGTTTTGTATGAGCAGTATGAGTAGAGGGGAGGTTTTTTAGTTTTGGGGTATACTATACAGCGTAAATTTTATCATTCTGATAGGTAAATAAAGTGAGTTATTCAGAAAATTTTTATAAATGGTCGTGTGCTTTTTTAAGAGGGTGTCTGGGCGGTTTTCTGGGTTTTGCCCTCTATAGTAGTGCGTCCTTCTGGTTGACTAACAACCACTTGTTATTAACTCAATGGGTATTTGGTTTGAACCTTCTGGTTCTGGATGTTCTCTCTATATGGCTGCTTATGATGAGTGGGCATTGTATTGGTCGATTGTCTGGCTTCTCGGCTGTACATATAAAAAAGGTAAATGTTCAACAAGCTCCGTCTCACATATATGGGGCTTTTATGTTTTTCCTTTCGTGGACTATCTCAGTGACTATGATTCAGAGGATATTTGAGCCGATGTTTCTTAATCCTACGGGTCACTGGGTTATGTCTTTTACTCCAGGGTTTTCTGATTTATTTCGTCTTCTAATGCTTGTGGTATTGGCTGGGTTTATTTTTATTTTTAAACGTGGTGCTGCCCTCGCCAAATAATAGGCGGTTTAGGTAGTAAGTGCTATATTAATCCCACTGCTTTACAAGCCTTTCTAAGCCATGCTTTATACTTGTTTTCAACGGGAAAGATAGTACCGTTCGTAAGATAATGTATTTGGGTTGGAATCGATAAGTACTCAGCGAACTTCATTGAAGCTTTATCCTGTGCAAGTTCAATGTATTTATTCTGTTTTT
>CAYRPI010000006.1:26443-28335 GCA_964426225.1 uncultured Candidatus Babeliaceae bacterium
GTATCTTGATACAATTTTGAGACGCTGCCGCCCGACGTGTTCCATCGGGACTGACGGATAGGGAAAGTACGAGACCATCATGTTTAAAGATATCTAACACCTTTCCTGTGTTAACATTCCACACTTTGATAGTCTGATTCCATGGGCCTGCAGCCAGACGTGTACTGTCAGGACTAAACGCTATAGAATAGAGATCGCCGCTCTTGCCGCTGTTGTGAAGGGTTCGTATCAGACCACCGCTTTGGACATTCCAGAGCCGGACATTGTCATGCGAGGTTCCTGTTGCCAAACGCTTACCATCAGGACTGAATCTAACTACCCAGATCTCAGAATCATGTTGCAGATTATGTATAAGGCCTCCTGTGTTCGCGTCCCATATTTTGGCGGTCTTATCTCGTGATCCGGTTGCAAGTTGCGTTCCATCTGGGCTAAAAGCAACGGAGTCGACTTCATCATTGTGATGCATGACGTGCAACAAATTCCCCGTTTGAGCATCCCAGGTCTTAGCCGTATGATCCCATGATCCGGTTGCCAGCTCTGTTCCGTCAGGATTGAGGGCAACAGACACCACCTCCTCATTATGATGCACGGTTAGTACCACCGCTCCTGTTGCAACATCCCAGATTGCAGCGGAGCCAGTTGGATTCTGAAAAGTTGAGGTCTTATCATTTAGGGCGGCTGCTATGCGTTTGCTATCAAGACTGAACACAACTTTACCGGGATAGAGCGAGCTATTAGGGTGTTGCAGAGTGCGTACTAGTTGCCCCGTTTTGGCATTTAAAATTTTAATACTGAGAAGACTACTTGAAGGGTGTGTTGCCAGAAGTAGTCCATCAGGGCTGAAGGCGACGTCGAAATACCCATCCTTAATAAAACAATGGTCCATAATAGTTGTTGGCAGGCGCCTGGCTCTCTTCTCAAAGCCATGGATTTTAAGAACCCTTGTAAGATCTTTGCCAAGTGCTGTTTTGAAAAAATTGTAGTCCTGCGCTAGCACTGCACCAGCCTTTTGAACAAGTTCAGCTTCCATTTTTTGTAGGATGTCGTTAGATACAAGAAAATAGCGACAGAGCGGAAGTAGGTAGAGAAGGTTTGCAAGTGTTATTTTTTTAAGTTCTTGGGTAACACGGTTCGTACGGCTTTTGATAAGGTGTTGGAAGTCGTCTAAAAATGACGAATCAACCGAAATAGTCGCGGACAGAACATCTTTGGTATCGGCATACTGTATTAGCGTTTTGCCGAACGCCTCTTTGGTCCATGCGAGCATTTCTTTTTTAAAGTCAGGTATTGTTTGGATCTCTTGATTCGTCAGCCAATCATAAATATCCGGTTGAACCATTCTTTTTATCAGACTGCTTTTTTCGTACAGACGTTTGAAAAAGAGAGCTTCTTCTTTTTCTTCGAGGGACATTTTTAGACCTTTTTTCCCAGGAGTTTGATTGCCACTACTTAGGTTGCTTGCATTAAGTGGTAGCTGCATGTAGGCAAACAGCGCTGTGAGCACGAAAGTATGCGTTAATTTCATGATTTAATACCTTATTTAATACCTTTGTAGAACATGGATTTTTTTATATTTTAATTATAGCAATGAGATCATTAATAACATGTTATCATAATTGTCATATTTTGCAAGCGGTGACATAGAAAAATCTGCTTGATTTGGCGGTAATTGATAGATTTGCAAGACTTTATTTCAAGATTGAAATAAAGTCTTGGTGTGCTAATGTAGAGAGGTGTAGTTTTGGAAAAACGGAGGAATGTATATGAAGGAGTAAGTTTTTGGCGAGTTTAAAATCTGCATTTTTTGCGTCCAAATTACGTTTTTCGCAAGAGCATAGAAATAGTGCTAATCTGGGAAAGAACAATTCTAGTTTTTGTGTTTGAGGGACCTA
>CAYRPI010000007.1:0-12255 GCA_964426225.1 uncultured Candidatus Babeliaceae bacterium
GAAATACGACTTTCCTGGCGATAAAACTCCTATAATTCGCGGCTCAGCACTCAAGGCGCTAGAAGGCGATCAAGGTGAACTCGGAGCTCAATCAATTATAAAATTGATGGAAGCCTTAGACACCTTTATTCCCGAGCCTGCTCGTGATACTGACAAACCATTCTTAATGGCTATTGAAGGTGTTTTCAGTATTTCTGGACGTGGAACCGTCGCAACAGGACGTATTGAACGTGGAAGAATTAAGGTTGGCGAAGAGGTTGAAATTGTTGGTTTTGGCGGTAAAGGCAAAACTACAGTTACCGGCGTTGAAATGTTTAGAAAGATTCTTACCGAAGGTATGGCTGGCGATAACGTCGGACTACTTTTGCGCGGCGTTGAAAAAGAACAAATTGAACGCGGTATGGTCTTAGTTAAACCTGGCACTATAACTCCTCATAAGAAGTTTAAATGCCAAGTGTATGTGTTGACAAAAGATGAAGGTGGTCGTCACAGCCCATTCTTCGTTGGCTACCGTCCACAATTCTACTTTAGAACAACGGACGTTACCGGTGTAGTTACGCTTCCAGAAGGACGCGAAATGGTTATGCCAGGTGACAACGTTCTTCTTTCGGTTGAGCTCATTTCTCCAATTGCTATGGAAAGAGACGGCCGCTTCGCTATTCGTGAAGGTGGTAGAACTGTTGGATCTGGTGTCGTAACTGAAATTTTAGATTAGTAAAAGGTTGACAGCGAATGAAAAAGCAGAAGATTCGTCTGACTCTAAAATCGTACGATCACCAGCTGCTTGATAAGGCGGTAAAGCAAATTGCGCTTGCCGTACGGCGTACAGGGTCCCAAGTAGTTGGGCCCGTACCGCTTCCTAATTCACAGCGGTGCTTTACGGTGTTGCGCTCGCCGCACATCGATAAAAGATCGCGCGAACAATTTGAGCTGACGACACATCGGCGTATTTTAGATATAGTTGCTCCATCCGACCAAACCATGGATGCGCTCATGAAATTGAGCATCTCCTCCGGCGTTGATGTCGAGATTAAATAAGAAAGGTGTGTCGATGATCAATGGTCTCTGGGGCAGAAAACTAGGAATGACGCAAGTCTTTTCGGACGATCATAAGGTCGTTCCTGTGACGGCCATAGACATGTCACACTGGTTTGTGACACAGATAAAAACAACAGAACACGATGGCTACGATGCAGTGCAGTTTGGGCTACTTCGCGTTCGCTACCGCAAAGAAACATTTTCAATAGATTGGCTAAAAGAAGCTAAACACTACTTTTTGGCTTTCAAAGAAGCACGCATAACCGATGCCTCTGCTCAGTTTCAGGTAGGACAACCAGTTGATATAACTTCAATTCTTTCAAAAGGTGATGTTATTGATGCGTTTGGGATCACTATTGGTAAGGGATTTCAAGGTGTCATAAAACGGCATGGTCATAAAGGAGGACGCGCTAGCCATGGTGATAAATTAGGCCGTGGTCCAGGCTCTCTCGAAGGAATGAGACGAAGCGGACGAGTGCGCAAAGGACGTAAATTGCCTGGGCACATGGGTGTTACGCAACACGCGGCTAGAAACCTCGAAGTTGTAGTAGTAGACTCTGCAGCTCGCGTTATCTTCGTAAAAGGCTCGGTTCCCGGCAAGTCTGATTCGTTAGTCTTTCTGAGAAAGTGTAAGTAACCATGGTGAATGAAACAAAAACAGCTGCCGTAACAGCAAAGTCGCTAGGACTTACTAGCAGTAAACGTCGCAAAGTATCTCCAAGAAGCTTCGCCGTAGCAGTACGTGCACAGCTTCAAAATTGGCGTCAAGGTACCGTAGCCTGTAAAGGCCGCAGCGATGTTAATCGAACAAACAAGAAGCCTTGGAAACAAAAGGGTACTGGCCGAGCTCGTGTAGGAACAGCACGTTCTCCATTGTGGCGTGGAGGTGGTGTTACCTTTGGTCCACAACCTCGCGTTCGGGAACTTACTATTCCAAAGAAAGTCCGCCGTTCATTATTGCAAGAAATATTGTGGAATAAGTTAGAAAACAACCACATTATCCCTCTTGAAATAACCTGGCAAAGCGATGCACCAAAAACCGCTACTGCCTATGCTGCTCTAAAAAAGGCGGGCCTTGATTGTGAAACGGTTGTACTTTTCGTAGCACCGCATGATCATCGCACGCAAGCATCTTTTGCAAACTTAGGTAATGTGAGTGTGCTTCTTTTTGACCAGCCAAATGTATACGATCTTTCAAGAGGTTCATATTGGGTCTTTTTGCAAGAAGATGATAAGCTATTTAAAGAGATGGTGGGCGCATGGAATTAAGTCTTTATGATGTTATTCGCGGCCCGCGAACAACATCAAAGTCGTACGATTTAAATCAACGCCTAAGGCAATTGGTGCTAGAAGTGCATCCAAAAGCAAATAAGCGCCTCATTATTGAAGCTCTCAAAAAGCTCTTTAATGTTGAAGTTGAAAAAGTACGAATTATCGTGCGCAAAGGGCGTCAACGTCGTGTTGGAAAATTTACCACGGTTGGCACTTTAGACAAGAAAGCAATTGTGACCCTCAAAGGTGGTCAAGCGATCAATCTGGGCGTTGATGCGCCAGTCGCCTATTCCAACGAAGAGACAGCTCGACGGTCGCAGGCAGAGGAGCAACGGTAAGGGAATATTATGACAATTATAAGAAGAAAACCGCAAAACTCATCGCTGCGATTCCAGACATTTGTTGGTTATGAAGATCTAAACAAGAAGGATCCGGAACGTAGCCTTGTAAAAGGATTGCGCAAGCATGGTGGTAGAAATACCTATGGACGTATCACAGTCCGGCATCGCGGTGGAGGTGCACGCCGTCTGTATCGAATAATAGATTTTAATCGAACAGAACGAGATATGCCTGGGAAAATCATTGCTGTAGAGTATGATCCAAACCGTAATGTACGCATTGGCCTAGTTATTTTTCCTTCCGGAAGAAAACGCTATGTATTAATGCCACAAGGCCTTTCGGTTGGTTCTATCCTAGAAGCTGGAGACGCTGTAGAAGCTCGTGTTGGCAATTGCCTTCCCTTGCGCAGCATCCCTGTAGGCTTCGTAGTACACAATGTTGAAATGCAACCGGGATCAGGCGGGAAATTAGCTCGATCTGCAGGCACCTCTATTCAGCTTGTTGCACGAGAAGATAATTATGCAAAGCTGAAGATGCCATCAGGCGAAGTTCGCATGGTACATGAAAATTGCATGGCAACCATTGGTGTGCTCGGTAACGCCGACCACAAAAACATTTCAGTCGGAAAAGCAGGACGTACGCGTCGCATGGGTATTCGACCAACTGTTCGTGGTGTTGTTATGAACCCTATCGACCATCCACTAGGAGGCGGTGAGGGAAAATCGAAGTCTGGAAAGCCACCACAATCACCGTGGGGTAAAAACGCAAAAGGCGCCAAAACCAGACGACGCAAGAGTTCACTGATTTTGAAAAGAAGAAAGTAGAGCGGAGTAACCGATAATGGCTCGATCTGCAAAAAAAGGCCCTTTCGTTGATGAGTCGCTCATTAAAAAAATTGAGCGCGCTAAAACGAGTGGAAAACGCGAAGTAATAAAAACGTGGTCCCGCCGAAGTATGATTATTCCTGATTTTGTAGGATTAACTATAGCGGTTCACGATGGCAGAAAGTTTGTTTCCATTTTTCTAACGGAAAATATGGTTGGCCATCGGCTTGGTGAGTTTGCTCCAACAAGAACGTTTAGAATGCACAGTGGTCAGCGGAAAGAAGCCGCCGGCTCCAGTGCTCCAGCTGCATCTGAATCTAAATGAGCAGGGAAGATAAAATGCAATTTATAGCTAACTCAAAATACGTATGGTACTCACCGTACAAACTAAGACCACTTGCTGATGTGATCCGCGGCAAAAATGCCCTTGACGCATTAAAATGGCTTACTCTGTATGGAACAAAACGTTCCATACCTCTGCGTAAAACCTTGGTCTCGGCCATGGCAAACGCAAAGGATAGAGAAAGTCTTCAGCCAGCGGACTTAAGAGTCTGTGAAGTACGTATCGATCAGGGCCCTATTCGCCAGTCTCATAAACCAGGCGCTCAGGGAAGGGCAATGCCTCAACGTAGAAGGCAATGTCATATTATGATAGTGGTTGAATCTAAAAAGAAAAAAGAGGCTTAGAGTGGGACAGAAGGTTAACCCTACAGGGTTTAGAATTGGAGTTTATCTCCCGCACCCTTCTCGGTGGTTTGCACGTCAGAAAAGTTCTTATGCGCAGCTTTTGACAGATGATCTCGCTATTCGTGATTACATCAAAAAGAACCTCGCCACCGCCGAAGTCGGGCTTGTTGAAGTAGAACGTACTGGAGACGTGATGCGCGTTGTTATTCACTCCGCGCGGCCTGGTATCGTCATTGGCAAAAAGGGACAAGAGATCGAGGTTTTAAGAAAAAAACTTGCGAAACAGGTCAAACATGTCAATGTTGAAGTTTCTGTTCAAGAAATTAAAAAACCAGAAATCGCTGCTGCAGTTGTTGCAGATAGTATCGCAGATCAGTTAAAAAAACGTGTAAGCTTTAAAAAAGTTGCTCGTAAAGCTGCTTCCGATGCAATACGCGCAGGTGCCAAAGGCGTTAAGATTCGCGTCAAAGGACGTTTAGGTGGAGCCGAAATCGCACGTGAAGAATGGGTGCGATTGGGATCTGTTCCGCTTCACACATTAAGAGCTGACATTGACTATGCACTTGGAGAAGCCTTAACTACTTACGGCATTATTGGCGTAAAAGTTTGGATCTACAAAGGCGATTACAATTTAGCATAAGCGGGATATAAGGTGCCAATATGTTAATGCCAAGAAAAATTAGATACCGCAAGGTGCAGCGGGGAACGTTAAAAGGACGTTCAAAAGGGGCTCGGGAAGTCGCTTTTGGAGAGTTTGGTCTTCAAGCGACCGAACCATGCTGGTTAACAGCTCAGCAAATTGAAGCGGTCCGCGTTACACTCTCGCGTAAATTAAAGAAAGTTGGAAAGCTCTTTTTACGAGTTTTCCCGGACAAGCCCATTTCAAAGAAACCTGCCGAAACTCGTATGGGTAAAGGTAAAGGTAATGTTGAGTTTTGGGTTGCCGCAGTAAAACGCGACCGTGTAATGTTCGAAATTTCGGGACTAGAAGAAGCCGAAGCAAAAAAAGTTTTGCATATGGCATCTTGCAAACTCCCTATGAGAACACGCATCGTACGTCGCGTTCAACCAGTTTCAGAACAGGTAACGGAGTAAGCGATGCCCAAGACAACTAACGAAGAATTTAGAAAAATGACGCTTGCGCAGGTTGAGGCAAAAGTAGATGAAATTCGCAGAGAGCTTTTTCAGCTTCGCCTGCGTATGGTTTCATCACCCGTTGAATCGTTCCCTTCAGATCAAAAAAATCTGAAGCGTGCGATTGCTCGGAGTCTCACTCATGCCAACAACTTAAAAGCTGCTACTAAGACGAGGGGTGTATGACAGAAAACAATGCAAATCAAGCCAAAAAAACGCTCGTTGGATATGTAGTATCCGATGATATGCAAAAAACAGTCGTGGTTAGCGTCCCACGTTCGTATGTGCATCCTGTGTATAAAAAAGTGGTGCGCACTGAGAAAACGTACAAAGTGCATGATGAGCAGGAAGCTGCAAACGTGGGTGACAAAGTTGCGATCGCTGAAGGTCGCCACATGTCCAAAACAAAATACATGCATCTAGTACAAATTATTGAGACAAAGTCCGGACGTTAGATAGTGAGTGTGTCATGGCTATACAAAAAGAAACATATCTAAGAGCTGCGGACAACTCTGGTGCACTTGAGTTGCAGTGTATCCATTTAGTGGGAAGCTCAGGTAAGAAGAAGGCCTATATCGGCGACATTATAAAATGTGCCGTAAAAAAGGCTGTTCCAGGACAAGCGGTCAAGAAGAGCGATGTTGTCACAGCGGTTATTGTATGAACAAGAAAAGAATACCGTCGTGAAGATGGAAGCTACATTCGGTTTGGCGATAATGCTGCTGTTATTATAAAATCCCTTGATGACCAATCGCCTATTGGAACACGTATCTTTGGTCCTATAGCTCGTGAGTTGCGTCAATTAGGCTTTACAAAAATAGCTTCATTGGCTCCTGAGGTATTATAGGATAAAATATGAATATTAAAAAAAATGACATGGTCGTTGTCATAGCAGGATCAGATAAAGGCAAAAAAGGCGCAGTTGTTGATATTTTATCAAAAAAGGGTAAAATAAAAGTACAAAATGTTGCCATAGCTACACGTCATGTTAAAGCACGACGTCAAGGTGAAAAGCCTGGAATCAGAAAACAAGAGCGCTGGATTGATGTTTCCAACGTAAAGAGAATCTGACATGTGTGTAACATTACATTCTTTGATCGTGTGTTAGGTAAGGTTTATGATGGATAAGGTTCAAGCTGTGCCAACGGGCAATAATCGCTTTAAGGTTTTTTACGAAACAACAGTGCGTCCTCGCCTGCAAGAGACGCTCGGGTTAAAGAACATTATGCAGGTACCAAAAGTCTCCAAGATCGTCATAAACATGGGCGTGAAGGAAGCTGTTTCAGATAGCAAAGCGCTCCAGATAGTGGCGAAGGTTATTGAAGCCATAGCAGGACAAGCTCCGGTAAAAACCGTTGCGAAAAAATCGATTGCTGGTTTTAAAATTCGTGAAGGGATGCCTATTGGCGTCTGCGTAACACTACGCGGACCACGTATGCATGTTTTTCTCGATAAATTAATTAGTCTATCGTTGCCTAAAGTGCGTGATTTTCAAGGAGTTCCTTCAAAACTTGATGGTCGTGGCAACTATAATCTCGGCATAAAAGAATGGAATATTTTTCCTGAAGCCGAGGCCTTAGGTGCGGGTGAAAAAATGCATAGCCTAAACATAACCATTTGCACAACTGCTCAAAACGATGAGCATGCTCGTGTTCTTTTGAAAGAATTAGGTATGCCATTTATTAAACAAACAGGCAAGGTGCGTTAATGGCAAAAAAATCGTCAGTAGAAAGAAATAACAAAATACCGGTCACATCGATAAAACATAGAAATCGTTGTAAGCGTTGTGGGAGACCTCGCGGTTACATGCGTTTTTTTCAGATGTGCCGACTCTGCGTTCGCAACCTAGCTAATAATGGGTTGCTGCCTGGGGTAAAGAAGTTAAGCTGGTAGAATAGATGCAAGGATTGTGATGTCAGTAGATACAATAGGGAATTTTCTTACCTCCATACGGAATGCGATTGCGCGCTCAAAAAGGTGGGTTGAGGTTCCACACTCCCGTATCAACTCCCAAATCGCTGAAATTCTCAAAAGTGAGGGTTTTATCAAGGATTTTGCGGTTGTGCAGGGAGAAGAAATCTTTCGCAAAACGCTTAAGGTTTACCTTAAGTATGTAGATAATGAATCGGTCATCCACGAAATAGATCGCGCTAGCACGCCTGGTCGCCGCGTGTATGAAGGTGCTGCAAAACTTCGTCGAGTAGTAGGCGGTCTTGGTGTTGCGATAGTAACAACAAGTTCCGGGCTTATGACCGACAAAGAAGCACGTCAACGTGGTGTCGGCGGTGAAGTATTGTGCACGGTGTGGTAGAGGGTTATTAGCATGTCAAAAATTGGAAGAAAACCCATAGACCTCGGTTCTGTGAAAGTTACACTCTCTGGGCAAGAAGTTCACTACGAAGGCAAACATGCCAAAGGTGTTCACGTGGTACCCGATCTCCTCAAGCTCGCTATTGAAGATCAACGGTTACTAGTGCAATCTGCGCGTAAGACAAGTGATACCAACCGACTTTGGGGTTTGCATAGAGCACTTCTTGCAAACAAAATTACGGGAGCCGAAACAGGCTTTCATAAACAGGTGAAAATCGTAGGGCTTGGTTTTAAGGCAATAAAAAAAGGTCCTGGACTTGAATTTTCCTTGGGCTTTAGCCATAAAATCGACTTTCCGGTTCCACAAGGTATAACGATCGACATAGATAAAACTAGTCAACTTTTATCCGTCTGGTCAAACGATAAAGAACAACTTGGTCTTTTATGCAGTAAAATTCGCGCATTACGTCCACCAGAACCTTACAAGGGTACAGGGATTTATGTCGGCGACGAAGTAATAGTGCGTAAGGCTGGTAAAGCTAAGGCTTAATCCTTTAGCTGTTTTGGTGGAGATAAGAACGTGTCATTGAAAAGAAAAGTAGCTCAGGGCGCACAAAGACGTGCATTGCGTGTGCGAAAGAAATTTAAAGACAGCGCATTGCCACGGATTTCCGTTTTTCGGAGTCTGCGGCATATGTATGCACAAATTATTGATGATAAAGTGCAGCAAACACTTGTCAGCTGTTCTTCTCTTGAATTAGAAGGATTGTCTGGCGATAAAAAAGCAATCGCTCATGCTGTAGGTTTAGAGCTTGCAAAACGCGCGCTGAACAATAAGATAGAGTCAGCCGTTTTTGATCGCGGTCGTTTTTTATATCACGGTCGAGTCAAAGCTCTTGCTGAAGGTATTCGTGAAGGCGGGCTGCACGTTTAATAGCATAGTAAATAGATTTTGGGAATTACTGGAATGTCAGAGACAACATTTATAGATTCTGTAGTCAGCGTTCGACGTGTGACGAAGGTTACAAAGGGTGGTAAGCGCTTTTCCTTCTCTGCATTCGTTGTTTCGGGTGACGGGAAGGGGAAAGTAGGAATTGGTCTTGGGAAGAGCCGTGATGTTTCTTCTGCAATCGCCAAGGCTACTGTTCTTGCACGTAAAACAATGTTTGAAATACCTCTGCGTGGGACTACGTTACCTTACGGAGTAAAGGGACGGCACGGCGCAAGCTTTGTTGTTCTTTGCCCCGCATCCAAGGGAACAGGACTTATCGCAGGAGGAGCTATCCGAGCTGTATTAAAGGCTCTTGGGGCTATTGATGTGCTTGCCAAGTCTATTGGACCATCTGCATGCGGTCAAAATTTAGTTAAGGCTACTTTAAATGCTTTAGCAAAAACTAGATCTGCTGCGCATATTGCACGGCTACGGGGAAAAACAGTGGAAGCTATAGCAAAGGGAAGCCATGGTTCTGTCGCTTAATAAGCGTATTCAGCTTGTAAAAAAAAGAAAAGTTGTTGGTCGCGGCGGAGGCCGCGGAGGCACATCGGGACGAGGCATGAAGGGACAGAAATGTCGCTCTGGAGGTGGTGTAAGTATCACCTTTGAAGGTGGACAGATGCCCCTGACACGTCGTCTTCCAAAACGTGGTTTTAATAATGCTGCGTTCAAAACATCTTTTGAAATTTACAACTTAGGTCAGTTAGAAAAGTTTTTCAAGGATGGAGACGAAGTATCACGCAATACGCTCATAGAACGTGGTGTTCTAGGAGCGCGTAGTAACTCCCGTATAAAAATCCTAGGCAAAGGGACGCTTGAGAAACGTCTTATTGTGCATGCAGATGCTTTTAGCAAATCTGCTGCAGAAGCTATCGTGAAGCAAGGTGGCGAGGTGCACGTACCAAAGGAGACGTAATAACATGGTTCTGCTCAAGAATTTTAAGAATATTTTTCTTATACCTGAGTTGTTGAAAAAGTTAATGTTCACACTTGGGATTGTTATTGTATACCGCATTGGTTCATTTATTCCTGTAGTAGGGATAAATGTGCCAATGCTTGCAGACTACATGAATAAAGCAGGAGGAGCAGGAGGACTATTAGGCTATCTCGACGTTATCTCAGGGGGATCTCTTTACAGATGTACCTTGTTCGCACTGGGCATCTCACCTTACATTTCATCATCCATTATTATGCAACTTATGAGTATGACCGTTCCCTATTTTGAGAGACTTGTCAAAGAGGGGGATTATGGATATAAGATAATAAACCAATACACGCGTTATCTAACGTTCGCATTAAGTGTCATGTATAGCATGACCTATGCAACATTTTTAGAGCGTTCTGGATTGGTCTTAACTCCAGGATTTTCGTTCAAGATCATCTTTGTTATGTCCTTAACTATTGGTTCTATGTTTGTCATGTGGTTAGGAGAGCAGATCTCATTAATGGGTATCGGAAATGGCAGTTCGATGCTTATTTTTGCAGGTATTGCGGCTCGTTTTCCTGATTACGTGATTAAGACCGTTTATGCAGTTCAAACAGGAAGTATGCATTTCTTCGTAGCACTTTTCATTCTTCTATTCTTCGTAGCAATAACAGGTTGTATTGTCTTTCTTGAAAAAGGCGATCGCAAGATTCCTGTACAATATGCACGTCGAGTGGTGGGACGCAAGGTCTACGGAGGACAAAGCACCTATATTCCATTTAAGATAAACACTGCTGGAGTTATGCCTGTCATCTTTGCATCATCTATTATAAACATCCCTATGTTTGCACTGCAAATGCTTTCCGCACGGTGGGAATTTGCAAAAACATTGGTTGATCATTTTTCATACACAGGATTTCTCTTTAATGTCGTCCAATTTGGATTGATTGTCTTCTTTACATTCTTCTACACTGAATTGGTTTACAATCCAGATAAGCTGTCTGAACAGATGAAGAAAAACGGTGGTTTTATTCCTGGAATTCGTCCCGGTAAAAACACCGCAGACTACTTCTACTATATTTTGACGCGTGTTGGATTAGTAGGAGCTATATATCTTGGTTGCTTGGCCGTCTTACCAAACATATTGTTAGTTCTCGTTCCAGGTATGCAAAACCTTTTCTATCTCAGTGGAACATCGCTGTTAATCGTGGTGGGAGTTGTTCTTGAGTTTGCATCACAAGTTGAATCTTACCTGATTGAACGACGCTATGAAGGATTTTTGTCAACCGGCAGAATGAAAAGCAGGGCGGTATCTTGAAAATAAAAAGATCATTATCAACTGACACTCTTTGCACCTGGTACTCGCAAGAAAGTTCCAAGGAGCGCAGAAAGGTAGATTTTTTTGTCAAATCTGGTAAAATAGTTCCTGAAAACCTCATAATTTCAATCGTTTATGAAAAGACAGGGAAACCTGTTCATCACATACGCTGTAATCATCACATTGAGCAGATTTATAATAATTCGATAAGCCACTTAGGGATACAACACTAATGATTACGATAAAGAACAAGCACGAGCTTTCTCTAATGAAATGTGCCGGAGCACATTTGGCAGAGATCTTTTGCGCCTTATCGTCTTTAGTAATTCCTGGCGTTTCAACGCTTGCCCTAGATGAATGGATTGAATCAGAATTAAAGAAGCGCAATTTGATTTCCCAGTCCAAGGGATATAGAGGATATCGACATGCAAGTTGTATATCGATAAATCAAGAACTTGTACACGGAATACCTTCCGCTCATGTAAAAGTGCGCGAAGGAGACGTGGTTAAAATTGATATTTGTGCAGCATGGAAAAACTATTGTGCAGATAGCGCTCGTTCTTTTCTTGTAGGCTCTGTATCCGAAGATGCTAAAAAGCTTGCAGAAACAGCTATGAATGCCCTAAATTGTGGTATTGAAAAATCTGTTGTCTCGGGACACCTATTTGATATATCCGCTGCCATCCAACAAGAAGTAGAACATGCAGGATTTGGTGTAGTTAGAGATTTTTGTGGACACGGCATCGGAAAACGTATGCATGAAGACCCAGAAATCCCAAATTTTGGGCGTGCTGGAACAGGGCCAGTTTTACGTGCTGGCATGGCCCTGGCTATTGAGCCTATGATTACGCAAGGTGACTATACTATTATAGTTGCAGCAGATGGTTGGACAGCTAGCACAGTAGATGGAAGTCTTGCGGCACATGTTGAGGATACGGTTATCGTGACAGATAACGGTCCAGAAGTAATTACGCGGTTGTGAATATGGTGTTTGAAAAAAAGAAACAAAAAGACGATGTCATTCGCATGGATGGTATTGTTCGTGAAACTCTACCCAATGCGATGTTTCGGGTTGAAATAGAGGGTGGACATATAGTGCTAGGGCACGTGTCTGGTAAAATGCGTATGAATTATATTCGTATTTTACCTGGCGATAAAGTAGCTTTAGAATTATCCCCTTACGATTTAACCAGAGGACGTATCGTATTAAGGTATAAAAAACATTAAAAGAGCAGGACTAAATCCTGATAGCGGATGTAGGTCCAAAATAAAGGGCATAAAATGAAAGTAAGAACCTCGGTAAAAAAAATATGTCGCAATTGTACGATTATACGGCGACACGGGATTGTGCGTGTATTATGCAAAGCAAATCCCCGGCACAAACAGCGGCAAGGTTAAGTTAAGTTATAGATAA
>CAYRPI010000007.1:12265-26013 GCA_964426225.1 uncultured Candidatus Babeliaceae bacterium
TATGGCAAGGATACAGGGTGTTGACCTTCCAAACGGAAAGCGCATTGAATATGCACTTCCCTATGTTTTTGGTGTCGGGTTAGTAAGCTCCCAACGCATTTTAGAAAAGTTGAACATTAACTTTTCAACGCGAGTAAAGGATTTAACCGAAGCTGAAGTAGCGGCTATTCAACGCGAAGTCACAGACAATTATGTTACTGAAGGGGATCTTCGTAAAGAAATCCGTCAGAACATAAAACGTCTTCAGGATATTGGTTCCTACAAAGGACTTCGCCACAAAAGATCGCTACCAGTTCGTGGCCAACGAACCAAAACCAATGCACGTACGCGCAAAGGCCCTCGTGGCACCGCAATTGCATTGAAGCGCAAGATAACGAAAAAATAGCCTGATATAAGGACGTAACGGTATGGCCTACGTAAAAAAAACAAAAAAATCGCGGCGCCAGATTGACACAGCGATAGTGCATGTAAAATCAAGCTTCAACAATACCATCGCCTCAGTCACAACAACTGAGGGAGACGTTCTGTTGCGTTGCAGCGCAGGACGGCTAAACTTCAAAGGATCTCGCAAGGGAACTCCGTTTGCAGGGTCTCAGGTAGGCGTACAAATAGCCAAAGAAATGTCGCCTTTCGGCATTAAAATGGTTGAAGTTAACTTACAAGGTCCAGGCTCAGGGCGTGATTCTATTGTTCGAGCAATTCAATCGCATGGATTTACTATCACGGTCCTCCGTGATGTAACCCCGCTTCCTCACAATGGTTGTCGTCCTCCAAAGAAGGCGCGCAACTAACGTCTAGAATGCGTTTTGACTGTTAAATATCCTTTGTAAGGTTTAAGAGAAAGTATCAAAAGTGGCAATGGAACGTAAAAACAAAGAAGTTGACCGCAAAGAAGAGCGGAAACAAAAAGGTATGGTGACTAAGCGCGCTACCAAGCTTACAGAATATGGTCGCCAGTTACTTGAAAAGCAGAAGCTAAAAGAAACGTATGGCATGCGTGAACGGCAATTTAAGAGATTTTTTGCCATAGCTCGTCAAAGCCGTGAGGCAACGGGTGAGCAACTTCTTAGCCTATTAGAACGTAGACTAGATAATGTAGTCTACCGTCTCAAATTGGCTGTTACAAGAAACCAAGCTCGGCAGATTATCGTACACGGACATATCTTTGTAAATAATACAAAGGTTCACTCTCCATCGTTCCTCGTTAAAATTAACGATGAAATTGGCTTGGCTCCAAATTCTACTGCAAAAGAAGAATTTGTAAAACAAGTTGTGGATAAACGTGGTGCAGCTGCCGCTAAGGTACCGGATTGGTTGGAGCAGGACAAGAAGAATCGTCGGGGCAAAGTCCTTCGCTTCCCTGTCCGTGCAGACATCCAGATTCAGATAAACGAAAACTCAATTGTTGAGTTGTATTCGAAGTAGTAATGGTGGGCAACGAAAAAACGCAATAATTGGGTTAAGAGGACGCGGGAGGTTTGATGGAAAAAAAGACGTATCGGCCTTTGACGATCCCGAAACTGAGTTGGGACACAAAGACGCTCACAGCGTCTTATGGTCAATTGACGGCTCAGCCGTTAGAACCTGGTTTTGGAATAACGTTAGGTAATGCATTAAGACGCACTTTACTCGGCGGCATTGAGGGATCTGCTGTTACAGCAGTCACTATAAAAGGCGTAAACAATGAGTTTTCAGTATTGCCTGGTGTGGTAGAAGATACCATGCAGGTAATCCTGAATATCAAAGAAATCGTAATTCGCAATAACACAGGACTTCCTGGAAAAATGAGTCTTGTAATTCAAGGCGAAACTTCAGCAACAGCTGGTGACATTGTTACAGATGAGCATCTAGAAGTCCTCAACAAAAACCATGTTATTGCTCACGTTGCGGCAGGTGGGCGCCTAGAAATCGAGTTCTTTGTCGATATGGGCAGAGGCTATCAAGCAGCCTTATGGCCGCTCGATAAAGCTCTCCAGCCTGATGGACGAATTTATCTTGATTCGATGTTCTCTCCAGTACGCAAGGTTGCCTATGAGGTACAAAAAACTCGCGTTGGAGACAATATCGACTATGATAAGTTAATCTTATCGGTCAATACGGATGGAACAGAAACACCCGTAGATGTGGTCAACTATGCCGTTTCTGTGATCCGCACCCAACTAGAGAATTTCCTTACTTCAACAGAGATTCCATTTAATGAAATTTCTGCGGTTCCAGAAGAAGAATTAGAGGCTAAGGGCCCAGAAGAAGATGAAGAACCACTACAAGGATTGCCTACAGACTTGTTAATCAAGCCTATTGACGCTCTAGAGTTCTCTGTCCGAGCTCATAACTGCCTGGTCAATGCCGGCATATTGCGCATTATTGACCTTGTAAACTTAAGTGAAGATGAGCTCCAGAAAATAAAAAACTTCGGACGCAAATCGTTTGAAGAGGTTAAAGAGGGGCTTAAGCAGTATGGTCTTTCACTCGGCATGAATGTCGACGAGGCTGAGCTACTTAAACTAAAAGATAAAGCGAAAGAGTAAGATCGTGCAACATCAAAAGTCTCACAAAAAACTTAACCTGGCAGCACCGCATCGTCGTGCGCTTTTAAGAAACCAGGTTATTTCGCTCATCTTGAACGGAAGTCTAACGACAACCAAAGCACGCGCCAAAGAAGTAAAACGGCTTGCAGAAAAGCTCGTAACACTGGCACGTGATGGAAACACGTTTAACAACCGTCGGAGAGCAAAAAGTATATTACCTTACAAAGAAGATGCTTTGGTAAAACTATTTGTCGACATTGCGCCTCGGTATGTAAGTCGGCCCGGTGGCTATACACGCATCTATCTGCTAGGTCGCCGCATGAGCGACACCGCAGAGATGGCGCGGCTTGAATGGGTTATGTAAACCCTTTATAAGTATAAAAATAATATAAGCCTCTTTTATAAGGGGCTCATATTATTAGGTAGTAATGAAAAAGTTAATCCGCCGCCGTACCTTGTGCTATGGCATAACAAAAAATCGGACACTGTAAGGAAAACTTATGAAGATACAAATTTTATCCTTAAGGTTAATGCTACTTTTAAGCGCTCTAGTTTTGGAAATCACGTTCAGCAGCAAAGTAACCGCAGAAAACGCCACACAAATTATTCAAACTAATCAACAGGATTTAATCCTGGAAACTAAATCCGCCCTATGGGATACCCTTATTATTGGTGGAGGCCCTGGTGGACTTGCAGCGGGAATGCACATTGCAGACGCTCATTTTAAAGTAACCATCTTAACCGGCCCTGAACCAGGCGGCTTATTAACCCATGCAAAAAGTGTTGAAAATATTCCAGGAATTGAAGCCGAAAGTGGCCTATCCATAATGGATAGAATGCTTGCTCAAGCAAAAAAACATGGCGCCACCATCAACTACGACTCCGTCACTGCCGTTGATTTCAATCAGACCCCTTTTATGGTCACCACGCAAAATTCTGGAGTTCTTTACGCACGAACTATAATAATCGCTACAGGATCATCACCACGCAAACTTAATATCCCTGGGGAGTCTACCTACTGGGGGCATGGTGTTTCATCGTGCGCGCTATGTGATTCTTTTGCCTACATAGGTAAAGAAGTTGCCGTTATTGGGGGTGGAGACTCCGCGATTGGACAAGCGGTGCACCTAGCAACTTATGCAAAAAAAGTTACTGTATTTATTCGCAGCAAAACTATGCACGCAAAACCAGTAATGCAAGATAAACTAAGAGAACTCGCCGACCAAGTTCATCTAGTTTACAATAAAGAAATTCTCAACATTGTCGGTGATGGAACTAAAGTTAAAGGAATAGATATAAAAGACCGGGTCTCTGGACAAGAAGAATTCTTCCCGGTTGATGGCGTCTTCTTGGCTATTGGTCATGAACCTAACACAGGGCTCTTCAAAGACTTCTTACAAGTATCAACATCTAACCACATTCTAGTTGATTTTGCCACCATGCAAACCAGTATTCCTAGAGTATTTGCTGTAGGCGACGTTGTTGAAGGTGCCTATCGGCAAGCCCCTGTCGCCATTGGTCTAGCTATCGTTGCCGCCGGAAAGGCAATTGAAATCTTGAGGTATGACATATCAAAAGAAGCAGAACCCCTTGAAAAGATTACAGGGCAATGCCGTTCAACCGCCCCAGAAAACGTTTAGGCAAGAATTAAAGCCTGAAGGATAATGAATGATCCGGTTCCTTTTTAAACCCCACAGACGGTTAGAACAAGCATTTAAGGACTATGACGCAAAAGTATTAGAGAAGTTGGCAAAGACCCTGTTCGAAGATCCAAAAATGTTGCAGATCCTCTTTGAATGTGGAACAGACCCTGTTTCCAAAGAAGATGCTCAAAAATTTTACAACCAATTCAAAGTTATCTGGGCAACAAGCAACAAGAAAAATATTAACCGCGGCAGGCTTAGGCATTACACGCTAACATCACTAAAGAAATTGCAAAGCATGTACAACTTTGACCCTGAAATCCCGTATGGAGCGTTTTAAACTGATTACCCCTGCTCAAGAACGGTTATCATACTCCCATCTGTCTCTTTTTGAACAAAGAAGTTGGTAGGAAATTGGCTTTTCATACTCGGTAAATGCGACACCACAATAATTTTTTCAAAATCATCCTGAATATCATAGAGGGCCTCCATAAGATGTGCGAGGCCTTCCTCATCCTGCGAGCCAAAGCCCTCATCAATAATAAGCGTTTGCAAAGAAGTACCTGAACGCCGAGCCAGAAGCTTAGAGATTGCTATGCGTAATGCAAAATCAATCCTAAAAGCCTCACCTCCAGAAAAAAGCTCATACGGCCTGATACCCCTAGATTCAGAAATTTTAATATCCAACGTCTCCTTGGTTCCCCCACCCTTAAGATCACGGACCGATTCAAACATCACATGAGCCTGATTGTCGGTAAGTTTTCCCAATAATGCATTCGCCTCATACTCAATTTCAGGAATCGTGTTTTCTATAAGCAGCGCCTGAATACCATTCTTGCCCAAGGCGGTTGCAAGCAGTTGATAATCCTCAAGAAGCTGTTCAAAGCGCGCTTTCTTAACCAGTCGTTCTTTATAAACAAGCGTTTTTTGCCCCAAGCTAAGCAATTGCTGGTCAAGCGCACCCTTTTCTTGTAAAAGCGGTCCTCTTTCATGAGCAATTCGCGTCAGCTCCTTCTGACAATTTTTAACACCCTCTTCATTTTCTAACACTAATTTTTCAAGCTCTGCGGCCCCTTGCATACGACCCCAAAGGTCCTTATTCTCTTTTTTCAACCGTTTAAGCTCTATGCAAATTTCATGAATACCCTGAACACGTCCCCCCTGCTTTGTAAGATCACTTAAGAAAGTCTGAGCTTCTGCATTTTTTTGACGAAAATCAAAAAGCTTAGCCTTTAGAATTGCCTCTTTCTGAGCGTCATATAAAATCGCAGCCAATTTAATCTGAAGATCTAGCCGTCGCTTTTCAAGCTCTAAAAACTCTGGTTGTGCAGACAAAAAAGTCTCTCTCTTTTCAGACCATTCACTGAATGCTCTCTGTGCAAGATCAAGACGAATACCCCCTTCCGAAACCAATCCTTCTAAAGCCTGCCTCTCTTTAGCCATTAAAGCTTGTTCATTTTCTAATTCAAGAATACGAGCTGTATACACCTGCAATTGCTGCTCACACTGAGTGATCGTTGCAAAAATCTTTTTAGCTTCATGGACAAGAGCACCATGATTTTTTAATTTTTTTGAAACTGCATCAAGAACCCTCTCAAGACGACTTTTTCGATGAGCAATCCGTCGCATATGGCGCTCTAATTTATCCTCTAAAACAGCGCGATGCTCTGATGAAAGTTCCTGCACACACAATGGACAAAGAGTCCCCGGAATATTTAAAGCCTCTCTATCTTGAGCAAGCTGAAGAGCCTCTTTTTCAAGCGCTACACGAATTAACTGCCACCGATCAAAAAATGCCGCTGCTCGTTCCATTTGTTTAAGCTCAAGCCCCACGTTCCCGTAACGCTCCTGGTCACCTTTGAAAACCTCAGCACAAGCCTGTGAATCTAAAATTAACTGTTTATAAGAAGTTTCTTTTTTCTGCACCAACAAACAGAGATCTCGCAACTTCAGTTCAACGGCTTCTTGCTGCACTTTTGTAACGTGCAGAGCATTGTTCCTAAGTGCAAGCTCAGCCGCATACTGTTCCTGCAAATGCTGAAGAAGATGATGCCGTTTTTCGGAAAGAGCAAAAAGCTCTTCCTTAACTATACTTTGTTGAAAACGAGCCTGATCTTGTTCCACAAGCTCCTTTTCAAGAGCTGCTTCAACCGACTCTTCGGCCTTAGAAAGAGCATAAGTCCGTCGCTTGCGATTTACCGAACGCCATTCATCTGCAAGCGCCCTTAAATCACGCTCCTTTTGCATTAAAAGAACAGAGTGCTGATCATATTGTGCCCGTGCAATGCGCGTTAACTGATAACGCTCCTGTAACTGAATACGTTCTTTCTCTCGATAATCTAGGTGGTCTCGCGTTTTTAATTCCTGCTGCTCAAAACCTTCTAACAGGCCTTGTACCAAAACAAGCCGTTCTCGTAATAGAGCCTCACGTGCAAGCTCCTCCTGCAATGCCGTAATATGATGTTGCAAGACCGCAACTTCTTTATTCCCCTCACGAACATGCTCAAGAGCCTGACCTTTCAGATCATCATACGCTGTAAGACCTAACATTGACGCCAAAACCTCTTTACGCTCTTGCGGCGAACGCTTAGAAAACTCATGAGATTGGCCCTGGCGCAAGAAAATAGAATTAACACAGGCATCAAAATCAAGCCCCAAAAGAGCCGTTATTTTTTCTTGCGTAGCCCGAATAGTTTTTTCGGTCAACACAGAATAAGCATCCTGCTCAGAATTATAGAGACCTAAATGCAGCTCCAGTTGCGACTTTTTATTAGCAATAAAAACAAGCTCACGCGTAACCCGGTAGCGATTTTTCCCACACAAAAAATCCAGTGCAACCATCATATGCGACTGCCCCAGCCGCATAAGTAATTCATCTGACTTTGTAATTCCGGCTGCTTTACGCGCCTGCCCCCACAAAGCCCAGGTAATTGCATCTAAAAGAGCAGACTTCCCATGACCATTTTTACCGGTCAAACAGATCAAACGATAGGGTTCAAAATCAACGGTTTGAGTAACCGAACCATAACTCAAGAAATTACGAAGTCTAAGTTGCAAGGGTATCATTAATACTGCTCATTTTTTTCAGGTATTTTAACGGCCACATGTACCTATTTATTTTAGCCCATTTAAAAACAAGACAGAAGAGATTTTGGCAGACTGTTTTTTTAACAGGATTTAATCCTGGAATCTGCCCAAATCTCTTTTAAATACTAACTTTTAGAATTCCAAATCAACTTTCAGATTCGTCCGCCACACTATTAATGATAGAATCTAGGTAAGCATCCATATAAGCATCGACAACTTTCTTGTCTGCAAGTTTATTGCTTAACCAGATACCAGCACCTGGATTGATCTTATAACGACGTGTAAACGCATAAGATCCGTCAGGATTTAACACATGATCAACCTGCATGTGATAGCGAGAAAAACTCTTAAATTTCGATAAATCAAACTTAAAATGCGTTGCCGTGCAAGATGCCACATTTTTATGAGTATCTAATGTATTAAACAACCCTAAGACATCCTTATTGACCAAAATCCCCTCAGCCACTTTTTCAGGAGTCCCAGATCCTGGTTCATCTAAGACTATAAAAAGCTTTTCGTCATTTGCCGCAGCCCGCCGGACCAATGCATCAAGCCCAATGACATTCAGAGTCTGTGCTGCACCGGTGGACAACTGCTTTGACATCTCTTCATCAATTTTCTTATAAATAGCAAATCGATCAAAAATAACACCTTTATACGTCGTACACACTGCATAACCAGAGACCTGCGCCAGTATCATATTTTGAAGTGCTGTCTGCAGGGCAACCGACTTACCCGAACTATTATGCGCGGTTAAAACTTCATTTCTTGAGTTTTTCGAAAAACTAAAATCATTGGGAACAATATCTTGCATACTATAATTCTTATACTTAGCAACTAAGGGATGTACCGCCCCAGTAAGCTCTACACTCACTTCATTACTCTTCACAAACTCTGCCTTACAGACAGGAATACCATGACCACTAAGCATCTCAAAATAATCGGTAAAGGCGCAACAAGCATCTATAAAGGCCACATCCTCAAAAAGCTTTTGAATAGGGCTCGCACTCATCAAATTTTGAACATCATTCTGAGCACCAGGCCCCTTCCTCACCGCTTCAAAAAGCTTTTTACCACCCGCATAAGATGAAAAGACTTCGATTTTCCGAGCAGGACGGGTAATAATATTCCCGGCACATGCGTCCCTAATATCCTTCACAAATGCCTGAGGAAGATTAAACTGTCCACTTAGCGTGCCCAACCGGCTTTTCATAGAATCGTAGAGCCCCATACCTGTATAAAGCCCATCAATACACCGAATAATCGGTTGCTCTGCTCGCCCCAACATAGAACTTTGATACTGATTTATAAAGGAACGATACGTTAAGTAACAGAGACCATACACACCAATCGTTCTAAGCAAAGATAAAGTTCCGCCCACTCTATCGCCCCTTGAAAAAGCTCGATAGGCATTAATACCGGTCAATTGACCCAAGAAACGCCTTGTCGAATCTTTGCTTGGAATGGAAGGAACCAGAGACCTGACCGTCTCTGAAAAAATCATACGAATACCCTGCGACAGAGACCCCCGATTAGAAGCTACATCTGCCGCCGCCCTAAAGCCCGTTTGAAAAGGTACCGTAATTATTTTTGTTAAAGCAGCCATAGCCAGAGTTCCACCAAACCCAGCTCCCATCAATGCCAACCTACTTGCGGTAGTAGCACGAACACTGTCACGACCAAAATCCCGTACACGATGTGCAACCGGCATAACAACCCGATTCCCCACAAAATCAACCGCATGAGCAAGATTAGCAAAAAAACCCGTTGTAGGAGCATTAAAACCCGGTCTAGCACCCAGCTGTACTATGTTATTGCACAGGTTAGTAATTCCAGGGCCTAATAACGTGGGAAGTTGTACCATTCCAAAACCCGCCGTCAAAAAGGCGATGGAGCCCAGACGAGCCGGATCAATCGTTGAACCCACCTGTTGTTCAACCGTAGCAAATTGCGCACACAGATCTTTCAACTCTTGCCGCTCACGAGGATGACTTAAAAGATAATCTATTAAATCTTGCCGCTGCTTTATCTTAATAGGTGAATTTGTAGGACTAGAAAGCCATTTAAATAATTCAAGCCTTCCAGAAGCAGTTTTTAAACGCTCTCCATTAGGCCCTACAATCTCTTGATATAAACTATTTTTTTCACCAATAATTCCCAATAACTCCGAATGCGGTAATGACATCACTGTCTCCCGATCAAACTGACCGCTAGAAATAGTGGCTGCTTTTTCACATCCCGGTTGTTTTAAAAGATGAGGATAATTTTCAAACTCAATCGTCTCTTCTTCAACCTTTTTCCATGCTCCACCTTGTGGCTTTAACATACTTTCGATAGCAGCGACCCTCTGATTTTCGGGCATCAATAGAATATTGCTATAAATCTGCCCACCAATATTGACCCCAAACTGCTTAAAAAGGCGCTCTTTTTGTATATCTAAGGCCGACGATAGAGCCTTCTTTTTCAGGTACCCCAAATACCATACTATAAAGCGATCTCGCTTTTCTTTATTCTCTTTTTTACTACTAAGCCAAAAGCCACTACCGGGTTTAAGCTTAAATTGAGGTATAAATTTCCCATTGCGCTCTAAGACATCCATATGATAATGCTTAAAACTCGGGAATTTGGTTTGTATTTTTTTCTGCAGATTAAAATGCGAAATAATAACAGAACAGACGCTTGGAAAAGTTTCTAAACTTTCAAACAGACCGTTTTTGGCAAATAATATCTTCCCTGCACCCTTACGCGAAAGACCGGATGCAACCTCGTCCCCTATAAACAAAATTTTCTTTCCACGAGCTGCTTCCCTACGTATATCTCCAGTCAGCTTAGCAATACTAGAAACCTGTGCCTGCCCCGTTGAAGCCCCAGATTCCATATCCTCATCCACCTTTTTATACGACCAAATTTCGTCAAAAACGGCCAGTTTGCAACTCTTCGCAAAACTCCAACCTGTCACCTGCGCAAAAAGAACGTTAAGCAGATACATTTCAACCAGTCCTGACTTACCACTACTGTTAGGAGCAACCAAGAACATAGAACGCATTTTATCATTAAACGTAAGATCATTAGGAACAGGATCTACCCCAGACGCTGCCAAAAGAGGATGATACCCACCCTTTAGCTCCACAACAGGAGTAGTACTATCAACTAACGTTGCTTTACAAACAGGCTTCCCATCTTGAACAAGAAATGTTAAATAACGGGCAAAGGCACAAAACGCATCTAATTCACTAACACGGTGTAAAAATAAACGTAATGGATTCTGGTCATCCGGCAACATCATATGTTTCCAGAAATGTTGCACCAATCTATTAGTACGCACAAAGCTGGAAGATGCTAGAGCTAATTCTAATTCATCAAAATAACTATCTATTACCATCACCTCATTTGCTGCAACTAGTGCAAAACCCTTTAGCTTTTCCCAGGTACTTTTTAACTTAAAAATCTTCTCTTGCAGCTCGACTACCTGCGACTCCGCCTTCCCTATGTCAGTCGACCAATACTCGTTCTTATGCAACAAAAGGTTCACCACAAGATTGCTCCCTGAAATGCTTCCCATAACATTTGCCATAAATTGCGTAGGCGCTAACGCTCCGTCTGTAAACTCTTGCCCATAAATCCAATTACAAAGGGGACGCATAGAAAATAAACTTACAGGATTTGCCCCCATAATACCGGCGCGAAGGTAATTCCCTTGGCGAAACTCCGAGATAGCTCCAAAACCAAACTGGTCTGCCATAGGCTTTAATGCATTCCACTCTTCATTAACAAAAGAACCTGCAAGCCCCCTGCCAAAGCTACCAAACGCTTCTCTAAAGGTACTACCTGGAACAACATCCGGGGCATTGAAAAGCCCGCCAAACAGAGAACTTAGCGCTGCCTGTTTTGCCAAATTTATAGGCATGCCCGCATTAGCTGTAACGGTCCTTGTAAAACGCTGTCCCATTAAAACGGGCGTCATCCATGCAGAGCCTATAAGGTTTGGGGAAAGATAATGGTCCCTAAAAGTTTTCTGCAAAGACTCATTATCTAAAGCAGAAACCAGCTCTTCCTCGACCTTAGAAATTTCCCCGCATACATCTTGTGCGTTTTCTAGAAAGGTTGCTCCCTCAGAATCCATCTGCCAACTTAACAGCTTCTCCAGCAAGGCCTGCCGCCTTAAAATCTCTTCCTTTTTATTAGAAGGATTCATTAGTAGCTTGATTAAATGCGCCTCTCCACCAACCGTAAAGGTCCGCGACGTCTTGCAGCTTGGATTATTTTGAAAAAAAACTTCCCCAATAAAACCCAAGCCCTGAAGCATTTTAAGACCAATAGGGTCATTTACCTTAAGAAATTCTTTAAGAGAAGGCCCCTTTTGCAGAATATTAATCTGCTCATACAAACTACCATTCCCTACAACATTGAGGTTAAACAGATGTTCCTCCTTCACCATCGAGCTTGGTTTAAAAGCACCCATACCATGCAATAAATCGTAGGTAGTATTATGTTTGGCGGAAAATAAGTTACTAAAAATCCGCATAGCCTCAGCCGGATTCGCATTATTCCGCTGGATTTTTTGCTTAAACTCTTCATTCTTCTCCTGAAAACTCTGCGCGCGCAAGGTATGCGTCGCAATAGGATTATTGGGAAAAAACCGCTTAAACTGTAGATAAGGCACAGAACTGGATTGAGGAATCTGTGGCGCCCTATTCAAATTTAACAATCCCCGCTGGGCAGAGAAAAGCTGCTCAGGAAGAACAAGTAGCACAACCAATACACAAAGCAATGCACTAAATTTCTTTAGAAATTCCATATCCATCCTCCATTTGACTTCCTTCCATCACTAAAGCTTCCTCCACCAACCCTACTACGCTAAAGCTTCGAAGGGCACGGGCTATGGAGGCCGGGATGAAAGGCACGCGCTAAGACTTAGGCGTAATCTTATTTTATTTATTATCTCTAGCAGAACACGGAAATTAAACTATGCCTTATTATAGGTCACATTGACAAAAAAAGCAATTTTGGGATTTATTTTTAAGATGCTACAAAAGACCTTAGATGCGAGCAAAGCTTCCCGTTAGAAACCGAAGGACAAACAGATCTAACCCAGCTCCCCCTACTCCATTTTTTGACGCGTGATCAACGCCGTAGAGAATGCTATGCGCAGCCGCAAGCTCTCTCACCTTATAACTCTTCCAATCCCGTTGCATAAAAGAGAAGGGTAATCTATTTACACTCTTTTTTGCCAGTACAAGATCCCCCTGCAAGGCAATAGTCACAAAAATATGCGCTTGCCAGAGCTGTTCAGACCAAAAAGCAATCCAAAATTCCGAAGGATAATCCGATCGTACCGCCTGCCATAACGACATAAATTGCACTCTATCCTTCGAAAAAAGAAATTGAGCTAACTTAAACAAAGACCGATCAGGTGCAATCAAACGCTCCGACCACTTAGAAAAAGCATCTTTTCCCGCACTACCACCCACCGCTAAATACGCCAAAAAAAGAGCTGCCGTTTCTAGAGAAATACTACCAGACGCCCCCATAGACAGATCAAAAGCCTCTTTAACTTCTGGATATAAAACTCGCGCCAAAAGGGCGCAGTCGCCTGCAATCAGAGGCTCTGCGCACTCTATGAAAACCCGCGTCTCATCATCTTTTGTCTCATTCTTCTGAGCTTTATCAACATAATACGCAATAACATGCGAGCCCTGATAATGAGACAACATAGCTAGCAACTCGCGCTCTGCAACTTTACCCAATATAGAGGTGTCCCCAAACCAGAGAAAATCTGTGGTTCCTAAAAAACTAACCTGCAAACGACGCTCTAAATCAGCCATACTATCGAAATCCCCACTATCTATTTTAGATACAGTAGAATACCCCAAACAAGAGGCCAATCGCGGCACTAGACGAGAAAAAAAATGCCATGAAAAACCATTTCCCGAGAAGGTAAAAACCTTTTCGGGAAATGTTCTGCCTTCGGCAATTGATTTTAAAAAATCTTTAATATTCACTTTGAAACGAGGACATAAACGACGAAACTGACGGCGGTTGACGCTCACTAATTGATAACTGATACTGGTTCATATCAAAGAATTCAAAGAGCTCACGTGCACCTTTTAAAGCATACGAACGAGCCAATTCAAAATCATCCCATGATACCGGCTCACGTTCAGACGCCCCTTGAACTTCCACAATGCTACCCGAGCGAGTCAATACAAAATTAAAATCTGCATCAACTGTGCTATCTTCAGCAAAGTCCATATCTAAATATGCACCCTGATTATTGATACCAACAGAAACCGCCCCGATATCATCCTTCAAGAAGTTGTAAGGAATTATCCCCTGCGCCTTCCAGACTACTTCAGCTGCTTTCAATGCTAAAAATGCACCTGAAATACATGCTGATCTGGTTCCACCATCGGCCTGAAGCACATCACAGTCAATGAAAACCGTCTGTTCACCAAAGAGATCAGTTTCTGTTTCTTCTTTGAAGGTGGTT
>CAYRPI010000007.1:26023-26491 GCA_964426225.1 uncultured Candidatus Babeliaceae bacterium
ATAACACAACAACTACAAGCAGATGTAGTGCGTCAAGTGGCGTGAAGGAGTAGATATCCGTTGCCGACGTGCTATTCAAGAAAGAGCTGCAAATTCGCAACCGAACGCAATGCACGACCAACTAACCGAGAAATCTCAATAGTTCTGCCATTACGCTTATTTGATGTGACCTCACGAACCGTTCTAATAGGCGTAGAAACTGGTAACAACGAATATTCCGCTGTTAACCACCCACGTCGCTTGCCCCTCAAGAAATGCGGAACCCCACTCTGTAGAGTAACTGCACACAAAACCTTAGTACGACCCAATTCAAAAAGAACTGAACCCGCAGCATATTCAAAAACGTCGTAAGTTACCTTAATCGACCGAAGATCGTCCGGAGCCCGATTACCAACTCGCATTCTTGGATACAAAATACTTTTTTCCATAGTTTCCATCCAAGGTTACTCCACTATCTTCAGTCTAATA
>CAYRPI010000007.1:26501-27804 GCA_964426225.1 uncultured Candidatus Babeliaceae bacterium
ACAATCAAGAACTTCTACCTTCACCACATCACCGTCCCTAAACTTATTCATAAAGGTTTGTTGTTCGTGACGAGGAACCGTAGAAACATGAACAAGCCCATCAAGACCAGGTGCAAGCTCAACAAAAATTCCAAACTCGGCTATCCGACGAACTATCCCTGGATAGAAAGAGCCCACATCAAGCATTCCCGATAAGATTTTTACCGTGCTGACCGCTTTATCAAGAAGCGGACCAGGCTGGCCAAATATCTTAACTAATCCATCATCTTCAATATCAATCGAGGTTCCTGTGCTTTCAGTAATTTCGCGGATAACTTTTCCACCCGTACCTATAACCGCGCCAATCTTGTCGCGTGGGATACGAATTGAAACAATTTGCGGAACTAAATCAGAAAGCTTTTCACTAGGCTTAGACAGGACCTTCTTCATCTCACCTAAGATATGAAGCCGACCTTGTTTTGCCTGCATTAACGCCTGTTCAAAAATGCCACGCGCTAAGCCACCCTTATATTTGATATCCATCTGAATTGCAGTAATACCATCTTCGGATCCTGCAACCTTAAAGTCCATAAATCCAAATGCATCTTCTGCCCCGGCTATGTCTGTTAAAACCTTAACTTGCCCACTTTTGCTCATTAAAAGGCCCATTGCAACGCCGCTTACCATCTTTTTAATAGGTACGCCTGCTTGCATTAAAGCCATCGTAGAACCACAAACAGTAGCCATTGAAGACGATCCATCAGATTCCAATATATCTGCCACAACGCGAATGGTATAAGGAAAAGCTTCTTGTTCCGGCAATACCTGTTCAATCGCCGAAGCTGCTAAATGTCCATGTCCAATATCACGACGACTAGGCCCACGCATTGCACGAACTTCCCCAACTGCGAAAGGTGGGAAATTGTAATGAAGCATAAAAGGTTTTTTCGTCTCGCCCGTCAGCCCTTCAACACGCATCTGATCTTGGCCACCACCCAATGTTACACTAACAAGAGCCTGAGTTCTACCACGCTTAAAGAGCGCGGACCCATGGTTAAACGATAACAACCCAACCTCTGAGGAGATAGGACGTACCGTTTCAAAACCACGCAAATCAAGTCGATGCCCACGAACAAAGACTAACTCATTAATAGCTTCTTTTAATACCTTATCAAACGCATAGGCAACCAAAGATAGAGAAACCTTAGTCTCTTCTATTTCTTTGGCATATTTAATTTCAAAATTTTTAAACAGCTCTTTCTGCAGGATTTCACGCGCAACCTTATCCTCGACAAAAAGCGTCGAAACGCAATCTGCGGTAAGC
>CAYRPI010000008.1:0-1467 GCA_964426225.1 uncultured Candidatus Babeliaceae bacterium
AATTCAAGAGTAACTTCCGTCCCGCTAGCATCATTAAGAAGTATTGTAAGAAAATTATTAAGAGAAGGTCTCAAATTCTCTTTTATTTTATCAATAACTTCATTAGTTCTTTTTAATTTTATTGATTCATCACTTTTAAAAAGTTCATCCATTAAGATGCGTTGCTTTTTAAAATCTTTCGTTTGTCCTATTATTTTCAAGAGATTCTCTCTCTCTGTATCCTCCTTATCCCAAACCGAACCTTTCTTGGAAAGTTCTTTATACCACTCTTCATTTTTAAAAAATGCCTTCTCTGTCCCTAAATATATCCAACCAGGAGATAGCCATAAATTGGATGCCCATTCGATTGCTTTAAAATTTCGAGCTTTAATTGCTTCATTAAAAAAATCGATAAGCACCTGAGGATTTGCTTCTTGATGACTTCCACCGCTTCCATCATTATTCGGTATAGTTTTTAAACTATTTTCAAATTCCTTTGTCAGGCTGGCTTCAGCTGCTACAAAGTTTCCTGCTTTATAAAAATCAAAACTTTCAAGTCCGCAAGCCCTATGTGCTAAGAAAAACCCTATTCCCAGCAATCCCCATAAAATATACTGCTTCTTCATAATCTACTTCTCCTAAAAACAAGATTTAATATTATCAATTCAATACCTTTAGAGGACAGTAATTTAATCCTGCCCTCTAAAGCACCTATTAAATTACGTGTGCATTGCTATAGCACGAAGGGATTGTGACAGCTTTTTAAAGAGTTCTTCTTCATCTACCAAGCCTTGCAAAAAATCGGCAATTTCCCCGTATCCAATTTTTCTGGCAAATTCTGAAAATGTCTCCTTTTGTAGGTTTTTAAAAAAAACAATGTCGGGAAATCTTAGTAAATTTCCATTCTCGTCTTTACCTAAATCTTTCAAGCTAGAAAGCATTTTTACCAAATTTATATTTCCATCACGTATTGCTAAATCAAGAGCTATAGCGGCATCAAGCTTAAAACTGCTCACCACAGATGTAATAACTGAACCAAAAGAAACGCTTTCTCTATGATGTAAGTCTTGCCTAGTAACTATAAAATCTTTCCATGCTTTTATATCCCCTTCTTCAAGGTTTTTAACTTTCTCAAGTAGCTTTAATGCAGCTTCATAATGCGCCTTTTCAAAGTTGGTAACATATTGATCATCCTTTTTTTGCTTTAAAAGATCTGTTAATTCTTTAATAAAAGTATCGCCAAGCTTAGCGCCATTTAAAATCAATAACTCTGCTATTCTAGTTTGACATCGTAAAAAAGCCCAATAAAGGGGCGGAACTTCCTGGGTACTGGAGACACCCGTCTTTAAGGTTCTTGTTTTATTAATATCAGCATTGAATGAAAGTAGCATTGCCACTATCTGATAACGCTCATCTATCTTGTCGTAGATTTTATCAGAATATCCACTTATTGCATCGGTAAGAGGCGTAGAATAATACCAAATCGTC
>CAYRPI010000008.1:1477-11975 GCA_964426225.1 uncultured Candidatus Babeliaceae bacterium
TTGTTTCTACCAACCTTATTGACATCTGCACCTCTCAACAACAATTCAAGAACTATTTCGGGGTATGCATATTTACACGCTATATTCAAAGGGTATAGCTGCGACAAAAGCATAATACCAGGTTCCTTATCCTTAGCCGAGGCTCCGTTATCGAGCAACATCTTGACTGTTTTAATAGCACCCTTCTCACAAGCCACACCTAAAGGCCACAAAATTTGATCCTCGGAAAAAAATTTTTTCAACGCTTCATTTATAGGAGATAGTGGAGTACTAAAAGTTGTATTCTTTAATCCCAAAAGCCACTTTACCATTTCAGCCTGATCAACTTCAATGGCCAGGTTAAGTATTATTTGTAAGACGTTCGTCGACAAACTGCTTTTGCCACTTTTTTTCTCTTCCTCTGTTGGAACAAACGAAAAACACTCTAGGATAATCTTGGACAATCCGTCAGAAATTTTTTGATTTGTATCAAAATCCTTTTTTAAGGCCAAAAAGCAAATTAATGCAAACTTTTGTGTGTCATCAGACGTCTCCAATTCCTTAAATTTTTTCAAGTCATTTTTTATATCAACGTCAAATTCACACCCCCAAAAAGATATCAAAAACATAGCTATTTTATCTCTAAATCCATCAATTGCTTTGCTCAGAGTTTTGTTTAACTCTGGACGAACTAGAGCTTTTGCTAACGCTACAGTTTTCTCTCGCCGATCTTTATTCATTTTACTGATGAGTTTAGGGTAAATAATATCACGAAGAGTAGACTGCAAACCTTCAATTTTTTTTGCAGAAACCACTGTAAAAAGTACTTTAATCTCTGGAGGATTAAGAGAATTCCTTATAAAGTTCTTTAAACCATCAAAATTATTGTTAGTTATTGCAGAGTTTACAATAGAATCTAAAAGGATATCTTTAGGGAAATAGTCACCCAAATATTTTTTTAAATCCTCAATATTTTTTGTAGAAACAAACGCTTCACACTGCTTATTCTCTTGAGTACTGAAAAATTTTTGAATATATTTTTTTATGTCATCTAAATTTTGATCTTTGAGTTTTGAAATTTGATCATACTCCGAGATTAATTTATTACGCTCAATCTCCAATTCATTCAATAAATCCTGCGCATCCTTTTCATTTTTAAACAAGGCCAAATTAGTACTATTTTTGTTAAAAAGTCCATCGTAATTCAAATAAACCCAATTATCAGACAACCATTTGTTAGAGATCCATTGGATTGCCTTAAGGTTCCCCGTATAATTAAAAGTCTTGTCCACAGCAATTTCAATAAAATCAGTAAGAATTTTACGACAAGCATCTGGAGAACCAGCATTTTTTACAGCTTCCTCTAGTGTTTTTTCAGCATCAATTAACTTATCATCCATAAAAAGTTCGTAAACGCTATTTGCAGATGTAGCACAAAAAATACCTGCTAAAAGCATCATCCATACCCCAGCAAACAAATAGTATAAAAATCTCTTCATAATCTACTTCTCCTAAAAACAAGTCCTTTTCAATAACAAAAAATACTCTACCATACCCTTAAATTAAACATCAAGCTCTCACGCTATTACTTTGAGCGAAGCACATAGACGCCTCACCCCCCACGGCCAAAGGCCAAGGAAAAAGGCGTCTAAAAAGCGCGGAGCGAAAAGTAAGGCTCCCTAAAATTTTACTTTAAAAAATTTACGCTATACTAAATAATGTAATAAATTATCAGACGTAAAGCGTGCCAATCCAAATAATTAGCAAGAAAAATTTAAATTTTTTTATAATTTAAAAAAAAGACTTAACACGTTTTTCACGCCGTCCACAAACCGCACAATGCAACCGCAATCGCATCAGTAACATCCAATTTTTTAGGAAGAACCAAAGAGGGGAAAAGCCGCACCACAACGCGCGCAACCTGTTCTTTATCCGACTGACCATACCCTGTAAGCGCCTTTTTAACCTCTCGCGGAGAAAACTCATGCAACTCTAATTTAGACTGTTCAGACAACAAAAAAAGAATCCCTCGCAGATACCCCAATTTCAAAAAATTCTGAGCATTCTTACCCAAAAAAGGTGTTTCCAACGCTAAATCTGTAACCGAATACTCTGTAATTTTATCCAAAAAAAAGGCGTGAAACCGTTCTATACGAGCCGGAATAGAAAGATGTGAAGATTGAGAAAATGCTCCATAATCGACCAATTGCGCCTGCCGAGATTTCAATCTAATTATAGCAAAACCCGCCGAGACAAACCCCGGATCAATACCTAACACTACCTTATCAATCAAGCCGCATCCTCAAAAGTCGTCATCTCACGAATAAACGTTAGATTAACCGTTCCCGTCGGTCCATTACGCTGCTTACCAATAATAAGCTCCGCAAGACTAGGGTCCGCCGTATCCGGATTATACAAAACATCTCTATACAAGAACATAATTAAATCGGCGTCCTGTTCAATAGCCCCCGATTCTCGCAAATCAGAAAGCATTGGCCGCTTATCAACACGCGCATCCACCGCACGAGAAAGCTGCGACAGCGCTATAATAGGAATCTCAAGCTCCTTAGCCAAAGCCTTCAACGCACGTGAAATAGCAGATATCTCCTGGTTACGATTCTCATGCCACCCATTACCACTCAAAAGCTGTAAATAATCAATTACCAAAAGGCTAATATGCTGCTCCGCCTTTAACTTGCGCGCCTTAGACCTAACATCCATAATCGTCTGCATCGGCGCATCATCAATAAAAAACCGCATGTCCGCCAATCGCGCAGCCGCATGAGTTAAATCAACCCACTCTTCAGACGACATCGTTGCATTTCTAATAACATGGAGTTTTACACGCGATTCACTTGATATCAACCGTTGAGTCAACTGCTCCGCACTCATTTCCAATGAAAAGAAACCAACCCCAGCCCCAGATTCTGCCGCATGTTGCGCCATACTCAGAGCTAATGCCGTTTTCCCAACAGAAGGCCGCGCTGCCAATACAATAAAATCACCCTTTTGGAATCCACTCGTAAATTCATCTAACTGGCGATACCCCGTAGGCACACCTGTAACACCCTTACGCTGACTCTTAATCTCCGTAATCTGCTGAAACGTTTTCTTTAACCATATATCAAGTTGAGTAAAGCCTTGTCGAGTTCGCTTGCCCGATATAGCAAAAATCGTCTTTTCAGCTTCATCCAAAACAGCATCCAGTTCCCGCTCATCCTGCCCATAACAACGCGTTATTATTGATGTTGCAGAACTTATAAGCTCCCGAAAAACCGCCTTTTCTTTAATCAGGCGTGCATGCTGTTCAACAAGACCAATGGCCGCTAAATCTTCTTGCAAAGAAAGCAGATAGATAATTCCACCTATCGCCTCTAACTCACCCCGCTTTGAAAGCTCATCTTGAAGCGTAATAACATCGATATGGCGATGTTGCTCAACAATAGCAACCATCGCCATATAAATTTTACGGTGCGAATGTGCATAAAAATCATCTACCACAAGCAACTCAGCAACTAAAGCAAAGTACTCATCATTTAGAATCAGAGCTCCCAAAACAGCCCGCTCTGCCTCTAAAGAATTGGGAAGACTTTTCCCGAGTACCTGTTCAACTGCAACAGCACGTTTCTGTTGCGAATCTCCATCTGGTCGCCGTTGTCGTTGCATGGAATATTACGAGGCCTCCGCAACAATTTTAATAGATAAAGTAGGCTGCAATGTAGTCGAAAGCTTTACGATAACGGTATGCATACCCTTGCTCTTAATCGATTTATCAACCACTATCTGATTTTTAGAAACACTAACACCATTCTCTGCAAGCGCATCCACAATCTCTTGAGGGCTTATCGAGCCATACAACTTCCCATCATCATGCAATTTACGTCTAAGCACAATTTGCAAGGATTTAATTTTTTCTGCAAGCCCAGATGTCTTTGTCTGAACTACTTCCTTACGTACTTCAATCGTCTGAAGACGTTTCTTAAAATCTGCCTCATTAGAAGGCGTTATTTGAATACCCATCTTCTTTGGCAAAAGAAAGTTTTTTGCAAATCCATCAGAGACCTTTACAATCTCTCCGGCTATTCCCACATTTTGTATATTTTGAAGAAGAAAAACCTTCATATCGCAATCCCTTTATAACAGGATTTACTCAGAATGTAATCCTGAAACCTGAAATTGTAGTTATACCTAACAAAACCCCAGTATAGCCCAAAAAAACAGACCTCGAAAACTAAAGTTTTAACCACCCCCCTTTTCCATCAAAAAAACCTTCATACAGATAAGAAACATACAAAAGACTAGTGCTACTCGCAACCGACCGCAATGCCGCTACACGCCACAATAAGGCAGGAACCGACGATCCCAAAAACCACGCGTCATTCACCAATGCCAATGCACAAAAAGAACCATTCTCTGGAATCCTTACATTTTTCAGGCTTAATTCCTGACCCTGCATGAAAAAAAGCTCTGAACAGAGTAAGGGAACAAAACACACCTCTCCCATCTCAAAAAAACATGGTTTTTCTTCGCAATTTCCCTGAACAAAAAACTCACACCCCACTGAGCTAAAAAAATTTTTAATATAAGAACAATCACACCACCAGGGAAGCCGCTCAACAAAAGCTACTCCATGCTGCTTAATATAAGTCTGCTCTAACACCCCATCGCTAAACCAACAACACGCATTTGCCGTACCATTTTTATAAGATCTATAACACCCAAGTATTATATCGCATCCATAACTTACACTGACCAATGCCTGCAAATCTTTCTCCTCTTCCAACAGAAACGGAAATGCAGACTCTGGCAATAGAACTAAGCTCTGCATCTGCCCCCCACCCCTTCCCAAAATTAAGAACTGTTTTCTGGCGTTAGAAATAAGCGTGCATAGGGTTTGCATACGCTCCGTTCTATTCATAGGAGCAGATGGACAAT
This sequence comes from uncultured Candidatus Babeliaceae bacterium, assembly GCA_964426225.1. Taxonomy (GTDB): domain Bacteria; phylum Babelota; class Babeliae; order Babelales; family Babelaceae; genus UBA12395. Next base: position 6,392 of record CAYRPI010000008.1, read on the forward strand.
ACTCCAACGCATGTCTATCTACCCTTACAATTCTATTAATCCAACAGGGCCTTTCTATAGACTTTCCCATAAAAATAGAATCTCCCCTTAAGATTAAGACCCCACCTATACCAACAGAGAACAGTAGCCCCATGCCCCATAAAGCTCTGTAATTGGCTCTATTTATTTGAATCAATAAAAAAGCTCCTACCCAAGCAAAACTCATCACTAAAGCCAAAGCCCCCCACTGTCCTAAAAAAGAGACCATAGCCCGTCCAATTTGAAAGTCCATCCAAGGCAACAAGGGGTTAAAAAGGAAAAAACCCTCACGAGGCCCAGAAAGGAAGAGCGCCTCGGTCAAAAAAAACCAAAGAAAAACAAACGAAACAGAGAAGGAAGAAATTATACAACACGGCAGAAAAACTATTTTTCTCCGCACCCACGCGAGCAAAAAAACAACGATCGCAATCAAAAAGGCCGCATAAAAAGTCAAAAAAAAACATAACCCCACAAGGCCAAGCTGCCCCATCCGCTCCATTCCTTCCAACCTACCTAACGTCCAAAAAAGAGGCACAAGAACCGCAGCCGCCCAACAGACTCCTCCCTTAAAACCAGATAAAAAATTACCCCTTCCCCGTTCAATGAGATAAAAAAGAAGCGTAAAAGCACTAATACTTGCAACACACCCTAAAAGGCCTCCCCATCCCATACCGATAAAACTAACTACACACCCATACCCCAAAAATCTACGCCGCCTCACCAGACACTCCACCCCCCATAAAGAGGGGACAAATTGACAAAAGAAAGAAAATAAACCATACTACATTCAATAATCATCGTGAGAAAAAATCACCGCCTGTAAAAACAGGATCACAATCCTGAAATGCTTTTCGGAGGAAAACCCATGGTCATGAACCGCACTACAAAATCTGTCACAAAAATATCTAGGCTCGCACGTGTATCCATGCTGCTTTTATTAGGTACGGCAAGCACAACTCTTCCTATGATAGCACCTCTAAACAGATCACACCAAAGCTCTTTATTAAATTCTCCCCTAATTTCGCATTCAAATCCAACCTTATCTTCTGCCCCCCACATGCCTAATTTAATGGCATCCCCTGCTGCAGAAAGCTCCATCTGGAACTTAGCCTGCGCAACCTGGAACCATCCCATTGGCTACGCCTGCATAAGCCTTGTGGGCAATACCGCGCTCTCTTTGCTCAGTAGCTATTTTTTCAACTGCGCCTGCAAGGGAGCAGAAATTAAATACCAGCTTAGTACACTTTCCGGTGATCCAAACGGCGGACAGCTTTTTAACACCAAAGACGGCGACCCTTTTGCCTACGACAAAATAACGGCCGAACCAGGCAGTACAAAAAATCTTCTCACGTTAAAAATAGGGACAGCCACAAACCAGACCGATCCAACCTGCGATGACCCCTACAGCGTGCATTTTAATACCCTAACACTCACCCCCGCAGCTAATAACACCCCCCAAATGACTACGCTCGAGAAACAAAGACAAGCCCAAGCCCGCAAGGTCCTACGTCGTATCGCCTATGCACAACTTAATCAAAGCGTCTTTCGTCGAGAATTCTTGCCCCATCTGATCAGTGGCAGCATAACCACAGCAACCTCCCTGCTTCTCAATAAAGTTATTGCACGCATAACAGACCATGCACTCTCCTCTTCATCCCCCAAACTGCGTGAATTTTTTGACAATTATTCCCTTGCGCTGAGCATCCCCGTATCCTTCGTACTTCAACCCTATCTTGACGGAGCACTCAACTCCATAGGGCTTAGCTTAGAAAATGCCTATAGAGCGCATCTTAGAAGAGAAGCCCTATATAACGCCCTTAGAAGCAACCACCTAAGCAAAGCAGACGTATGGAGTTATTATAACTTTCTCGATACATGCAAAACAGAACAGACTAAAGAAATTCGAGGATTAACCCCTGCTTTCTACGAACTCCGCGGCACACCCATAACTGAACAAGAGATCGAAGAACAACGCGCCACGCACTTCCCCTGTTTCCTCACCCTAGAAGAACGAAAATATATCACAGGTTCCGTATGGGCCGATAAACCATAAGGCCCTACTCCTAACTTTTGCAAAAAAACCACCCTACTCTTGCCTTTTCTTGCGCACTTCTCTATACTTTTAATGAGAAAACATCTCAAATTGACAAATTATTCAAAACTTTCCCTAGGAAAGTATAAGGACATGTGTATGAACAAAAAATTTAAAATCTATATAATGCTAATCGCAACCTGCATTATAAATATAATTCAAGGCGGCATGCAATCGCCAGGAATGGGCGGCTTTTCCATGCCCTCCATCCCCTCCATTCCCTCATTCCCCGCTTCACCCAATCAACCCTCAATGGCTGCCCAAGGGTTTGACCCCGCCGCTATGGGTGGTATGGCATACGACCCTACCATGATGCAACAGAATGAAAAAGAGATGCAAGACGCTATGGATTTTTTAAAGCGTCTAGACGAAAGCAATAGTCCCGAAGATATCGCTCTTAAAAAAGAGATTGAACGTATGTCCTTGGAGCTATCGGCCAATATGACCGACGCAGACATGGATCAATTAAGCAAAGCATTCGGAATACCCATAGCAGATTTAAAAGCAACGCGTGATGAAGCCATAGCAGCTATTGCAGCAAGTCCCACGCAACCCGACACAGACGCAGAAGAACCTGAAGAAGAAGCCCAAAGTGATGACGAAAAAGAAGAATACATTTCCAGAACTCCTTCTACGACAAAAGTACCGGGCAAAAAAGGTACACCTGAAGAGACTACACAGCTACCCACTGCAACTGAAAAACAGAAAACCCAAAAAATGATCGAACGGCTTGTAGAACGATTAGGATCGCTTAAACAAAAATCCGTCTCCCCTACCGTTTCTCAAATGTTGCGTCGCTGGGAGCAAGAGCTTAGGGACCTTACCTATTATCTGCAGGTTGTTAACACCGATGCACGCATCGAGCCGTTAATAACAGCATCTGGCGGGAAATTATTAAAAAATATAAACCTACTTGCTACCGTTTTATCCACACAAGAACCCCAAATTTCAATAACAGACTCAACATCAACAGACTCTCCTTACACCCGCCTAGGCGTCAAAAAGAAAGATTCAACCGCCAAAATCGAAAAAGCTTATAAAAAATTAGTAGCTGCAAGTGATGCTAAAGCGATTGAAAAGAGACTTAAAAAGGCAAAGGCTTCTGATGCAGATATCAAACGAGAAACCCGTCTTGCAGAACTAAAGGTTGCTACAATCACCGAAGATTACGAAGCTTTAATAGATAAGAAATCACGCGAACAGATTGACCGTGCCCTCGACGCCGCCGAAAAAGAACACCGCGATGAGATCAACCGTGCACGCGGAGCCTTAGCAGAAATCACTAATGCCCTCAGCTCAGCCATTTTCAACCAAAGTCTACTAACTCAATTTGAAGATTTACTTAAAAAAATCGCCCCTAAAGAGTTAGAAAAACAGAAAGAGATGAAAAAAGAAGAAGAAAAACGACGCAAAGAGCAGGCTCATAGAGCAACCGCAAGACCTCAGCAAACACCGGGCGGACGACTAGAACCTACACTCCAAACTTCGCAAGGCCCCACAAGTGGGTATCAACCAGACTATTCTTCCTTTGGAGGGTTCCCGGGCTCATTTGGATATGAACATCCCGGCTTCCAAACTTCACCTGCACAAGCCAGTACGCAACAACAGCCAACGGATAAAAAAGATCAACCGGCCGCTACAACCACCTCCACACCCAATACAAATGCTTTAGAAGAGGCTAAAAGAATAGATCCACGCAGCATTACTGCAATTATAAATGACATTAAGTCACGCATCCAGGGAATGGCTACAGTTTTTGGGAAAGAAAGTACACAAGAATTATTTGATCCCAAAAAAGACTTTTTATATAAAGCTCCTACCAAAAAAGGTCCCCTCCCTACCGATGAAATTGATGACACAAAAGTTGTCGCCGCTCTCGGGTCCCTATATGCAGATTTAAAATTGTTTGAAGCCACTAAAGACATGGGCAAATTAGTCGACAAATTACAACTTACTACCCGTGTTCAACTTCCAACAGCCGACGAAACCGCCGCATGGCGCTCCTTAATGGATGAATTTGGAAAAGCTCCTTCAAGTAGCAGTTCCGACCAATCCGTTAAAGAATGGTTAGAAGAATTGGGCGACTCTGAACAAGGTCATATAAAAGAGTATATTAGTGGCTCTAGAGCATTCAAAAATATCTACAAAAAGATACAATCCTCCACCAAAAAGCTGACGCAGGGTATTGAAGAAGCAAAAAAACTATTCAAAACAAAATACACCGCAACCGGACCACAAGCCCAACAGCAGCCCCCTACTACACAAGGCAAAAAAGGATTAATCTAGTTTTTTACAAAGCTTTTTATAAGGACATGGTTTATTTGTTATAACCAATTCACGCATTACATCTCTCTCAGTTTAAATAACGCGCGTAATTTCACTCTATCCAAACAGCTTTCAACCGCATCTGCAAGCCGGTCCAGATCAGCCTCGCGACGTGTCCGATAGTCAATTGTCTGCATATTACGCAATCCGGCCCAATGTAACAATGCGCGGCACGCCTCGGGCGATTCAAACAAACCATGCAGATAGGTGGCGAGAATCTGTCCGTCAGCCGAGATGGCGCCGTCCGTACCATGTTCCAATCGCAGCGCCGGATTATTCAATGCCGCGCCGCTGGAGACTCCCGCGTGGATTTCATATCCAGAAACAGGTGTGTCTTCCAGCAACAGAGTGCCGCACACATTGCGCAATTGCTTTTCCGCAGTAAGCGTGGTTTCCAATTCCAGCAATCCCAATCCTGCACTGCTACCGGCTTCACTTTCCATTCCCAGCGGATCATGAATATACCTTCCCAATATCTGCAGCCCACCACAAATACCGATAAGCTTACCACCATAGCGCAGGTGTTGCTTGATCTCTGCATCCCAACCGGCTGCGCGCAGGCTGACTAGGTCACTGCGCACAGACTTACTGCCTGGCAGTATAATCAAATCTGCGGGAGACAGCGACTCGCCAATCGGCACGAAATTGAATTCAATTTGAGGATGCAAGCGCAGTGGATCGAAATCGGTATGATTGCTGATGTGGGGTAGGATTGGGACTGTAACGCGAAGTTTTCCCCCAGCCTCTCTGCCAAAACTAATAGCCAATTGACTATGTCTGCAAGCGGGAAGCGCATCTTCAGCTTCCAAATGCAGTCCGTGCAAATACGGCAACACGCCAAGTACAGGCTTGCCCGTATAGTGTTCAAGCCAATCCAGACCAGGTTGCAACAGCGCGAGATCGCCGCGAAAACGGTTGATAACAAAACCGACCACGCGTGCCTGTTCGCTCTTGCTCAGCAAGGCTAGGGTGCCAACCAGATGCGCAAACACGCCGCCGCGATCGATGTCGGCAATCAGAATCACCGGGCAATCAACCGCTTCGGCGAAACCCATATTGGCAATGTCTCCCTCACGCAAATTGATCTCGGCCGGACTGCCCGCGCCTTCCACCACCACAACTTGATATTGCGCCGACAAACGCGCATAC
>CAYRPI010000008.1:11985-23880 GCA_964426225.1 uncultured Candidatus Babeliaceae bacterium
ATCACTGCCGCAAGTGCCGTACTTTTGTAATGATGATAAGCCAGCGCTTCCATGTTGCCGATTGCCCGCCCGTGAATGATAACTTGCGCATCGGTATCGCTATTAGGTTTGAGCAATACCGGATTCATATCGGTATGCGGTGCCAGACGTGCGGCTTGTGCTTGCACCGCCTGCGCACGCCCAATCTCTCCGCCATCCAAAGTAACAGCGCTGTTCAATGCCATATTCTGCGGTTTGAACGGTACAACACGCACGTCCTGTCGCACCAACCAGCGGCACAAGGCAGCGACCAATGTGCTTTTACCGGCATCAGAGGTCGTACCTTGGACCATCAGCGTGCGCGCGTTCATTTTTGCATCTCGCTTAACCCTGCAAAACGCGAACACAACGACGGCACAAGCCACGAGAATCTGCCGGGCTGCCAGCACCATCTTCCCATTGCCAACAACGTGGACATTTGACGCCCGGGGCCCTGCTGGCGAGTGCGCAGAGGCCATCCACTCCTGTTGAAACCAATCCATCCGTTGACTCTTGTATAGCTACAGACGATACAATAAAGAACATAGGAAGAAAAACAGAGAGATCGCCCGCAACGGTAAGCCCTTTAAGGCTACTGCTAGGAGCAAGCAGAATTGCCGCCTCTAACGAATGACCCAACACGCCCTCAGCTCGCTTAGCCTCAATAAGCTTAAGCACACTTGAGCGCATCTCTTTAAAAAGTTGCCATTGAGCATCATACTCACCCAAGTCAACTCCCACAAAAAGCTTTTCTAAAACCGCTAGATCTGCAAACCGCTGCATATGAATCGATGTTCTTCCAGAAGGTTGATAATAATCCGCAACCTGTTCAGCCGCAAAGGACATAATCGGAGCAGCCAAACGAACCATAGTATCTAGAATATACCAAAAAGTTGTCTGCGCCGACCGCCTTAAAAGTCCATCCGCTTTTTCACAGTAAAGCCGATCTTTTACAACGTCTCCATAAAACGAACTTACCTCAACGGTACAATATTCATTCAAAAGATTATAAACAGCCGTAGGATTACCCTGTTTATAGGCCTGTAAAACACGCTGCTGCAAAAGCAAAAGCTGCCGAATGGCATAACGGTCGAAAGGCTCCAAACGCTCAGGCACTATCGCATCCCGTGCAAAATCAAAATCATATAAATTTTGTAATAAAAAACGACTGGTATTACGAATTTTTCGATAAACTTGCCCCACATTTTGTAAAAGTCGATCAGAAAGAAGCGCATCTCCCTCAAGTCCCACACTAGCAACCCAGAGACGTAGACCATCCGTACCAACAGAGTCAATAACCTGCTGCGGCGCCACTACATTACCCAAGGACTTAGACATTTTACGGCCTTTTTCATCCACCGTAAAACCATGAGTGATAATCGCCCGCATAGGAGCCTCACCCTTAATCATAATGCCGGTCAAAAGAGAACTTTGGAACCATCCACGATGCTGATCAATCCCCTCAAGGTAAAGGTCTGCAGGAAACGCTAACTCAGGCCGTTGCGCAAGCACGGCATAATGACTCACCCCAGAATCAAACCAGACATCTAAAATATCACTCTCTTTACGAAACCGATTAGCATCAATCGAAGCAGGAACCACCCCTTCTTTAACAAGATCATCTATGGTAACACGGTCCCAGAACTCGATTCCCTCTTTTTCAACCTTCTGTGCAACATATTCAATAAGCGTAGGATCAACAAAAGTACCCGTTCCCTCCTGTTCAACCAGCGCAGGAATAGGAACCCCCCACGCCTTCTGCCGCGACAAACACCATTCCCACCTATTTTCTATAGTTGCACGTAAAAAACTACGTGCCTGTGCAGGGAAGAAGGCCATCTTTTCAACGGCTTCAAGCGCACGCTCTTTGGCTTTTTTATGTGCCAAATTACAAAACCACTGCGGCGTAGCACGGAACATAAGCCCCTTATGACACCGCCAACAATGGGGATAACTATGCCGAATCGTTCCCACATTAAGCACCATGCCATCCGCAACAAGCTTATTGGTTACCCATTCTTGCCCCTGCGTAATGGTCATTCCTTCCAACTCAACCGGCTCAATTCCAGAAGTATAACGCCCATCTGCAGAGAGTGGAGAGAAAATTTCTAATCCATTTTTGACTGCTACTTCATAATCCAACGGACCACATCCCGGAGCACAATGCACACAAGCCGTCCCTTCTTCTAAACTTACAGAAGGCTCCATAATAATCGGTACAAACCGTGAGCGCACCAAGGGATGGTAAACACGAGCTTTTTCAAAAATCTCTGCAGAAAAAGTTTCCCCTAGTTGTACTTCACAGGTTGATCGCCCACACATAAGCGCAACAAAAGCGGGCGCAAGCGATTCCGCTACAATCACCTCTTTCCCATCAACCGTAATCCGCTGGTACTGTGCACCATTTTTAAGCCAAACTGCACGATTTAAGGGGAGCGTCCATGGAGTCGTTGTCCAGACTACAAAATAAAGAGGGCCCTTTATTTTAGAGAAAAGCCGGACACAATCTTCACCAGACAACTCAAAAAGAACATATAATGAAGGATCGGTACGGTCTTGATATTCAATTTCGGCAGTGGCAAGAGTCGTTTTACACGAAAAACACCAAGGAACCGTTTTATTCTTTCTCTCCACATACCCTTCACGAACTAAAGCTGCAAAGGCGCGAACAATAGACGCTTCATAAAGAGGGTCCATAGTAATATAAGGATGTTGCCAATCCATAAGCACACCAAGCCGCTTAAATTCATCGCGCTGAGCATGCACCCACCGCAGGGCGTAAGTACGGCAAGCTTTCTTAAGAACCTCCCCCGAAATACCCGGCTGGTCCGTAAGCACCTTATGCTCAATAGGCAACCCATGGCAATCCCACCCTGGAACCAATGGAACATGGAAGCCCATCATACGATGTGCTTTAGCAATAATATCTTTCAAGATTTTATTATAAGCATGTCCCAAATGAATAGAGCCATTTGCATACGGAGGCCCATCATGCAAAATAAATTTAGCAGATCCCGAATTACAGCTCATTACTTTTGCAGAAAGCCCTTCGCGTTCCCAACGCTCAAGCATTAAAGGATCATTAACTTTCGAATCCCCTCGCAAAGGAAAATCTGTGCGTGGAAGATTAAGAGTATCCTTAAATTCACTTACACGACCCGTATCACCACCCGTAGAACGCTCTTCCATTATCAACCATCCTTAAAAAACAAGATTAACCCTAGAATTAAATCCTTTTAATCCTGAAAAAATATCTACCTCAGCAAAATTGAATCTTGTTCAAAATGATCCTGCTCAGGATAATTCTGCTGACTGTTTCTTAGTTTAGCGAAATTAACGCCATTTGTGCACAACAAAAAACGTGTGTGGACCAAAATTTCTTTTAGTCCACACACGTTAACTTTTTTCTTCACAGCAACCAAAAAACTATTCAGCAGACAACCAATAAAACAACACCTAAGTTATTTTAAAATCCATCAGTGATGTAGGTAAGGATTGTGCAAAGATACGAAAGTTCTCTAATCTCTTTAAGATTAGCGAGCCCAACGTTTTAGTTTTTGAATAATGCTGCTAGCAACACTCTGAGCTTTTTCTTCAGGCATGCCACGGCGTTGAACCATGATACGCGCAATTTTTTCAAACATTTGCTCTTTTGTTATGTTTGGCTCTGTGTAAGCACCACGCTGGTAACAGAAACAGCAATATTCGCTGCTCTTTTCACCGGATGCTTCTGTGCCAAACTTTTCTGGGCGTAACATAGGCATGCCACAACTTTGGCAATACGGCCCACGTGGTCCACGAGGTCCTTCACTGCGGTGTTCCCCACGGTTTTCTCCACCGCGGTTATCTCCACGAAAATCTCTTGGCGGCCTCGAGTTATTATAATCCATGAAAAGTATTTCCTTACTTTGGTAATGGGATTTTGCATATATGCAATGTTAATTGTACCATAGATTTGAAAAAATAGGCAAGTCTTTCCAAAGGCCCACCTCTTAGACCTTTAACAGAGGCTTGCAGGTCCCCAGTATAAACCGCTCTTCTGTTTTGGCATCCACAAGGGTAAATGAGAAATGAGGCTCAAAATAATTTAACGGCACAAAAATAAGACCATTAAGAGTATTAAAGGGTCCCACTTCTTCATCACACAAAGCCTTACGGTCGAAATCTAAATCCAACTCGTGGTTTGCTTGAGCAGAACCCACCCCATCCACAATAGCCGGTATTAAAAAGGGCCAAATAAACAGGCCTGCTACTCCATAGCCCACCGCTCGTCCTACCGTAGAGGTATGAAGCCTACGCGCAACTACATCGACATCTGCACAGGGGAAGCTAAAGTTTGAAGGAGAGAAGTAAAGATAGCGCTTTGAATGGTTGCTAAGTGTAATCTGGACCGGTTGATACCCCGCGCCAAGCACATTCCGATCAAGATAGATTTTACAATCATTCTTACTAAAAATATGATAGGTAAAAGAAATACAATTTTTTTCCGCCCCAGGCAAAACCTTAGGGGTCAGCCTTTTTAGAGACGACAATTTAGGCCGATAAGACGCACATCCTGCAAGCCCGAGCACAACCAGTAAATGTATAAATAACGCCCCATATCGCATTGATTTCATAGTAACCTCCATTACCTTTATCTATACTTTATTTTGAACAGAGCTAAACCCTAAAAATAGCTTGTTTGAATAATTAACATTTAAAAATTATTATAAACAGTTTAATTGTTTTTTAAAAAAATTCAAAGTAAAGAGGCAGCCACCAATTTTATATAAAATTGGTGGCTGCCTCTAAAAATATAGCGGACCCTAGCGCATGAATCCCCTATGCTCCTGTAGCAATATGCCTCAAACTTCTGGAAAGTTTTTCAAACAGTGCCTTTTCCTTCTCTTTATTGAAAGGTACAAGTTCTTGTGGCGTGGCCTTACGGTAGAAAAGCAACACTCCATTTTCCTTTATATCTTCCCACATGGTCACATCATTCTGATCTACGGGGGCAACAGCCATATCACTACAGTGATACCACGTGCATTTGGAAACATCAACAGCCCTTTGATCGCATACATAGGCGATCCAATGCCCCCCCTGAGCTGTACCATTATGACAAGCTGCCCCTATCAAAACAAACTGTGCATCTTCAAGCTTTAAAGAAGGGCTAAGAGTAGTGTATTTACTAAAATCTAGCCACCGAGGAATTTCAAAAGGATCATCAATCTTCGTCACATCATACTGAGTAGTCCCCGAAAGACGCTTCATATAAAGAATTGCATAGGGAGAAACCTTCTCCAGACCTCTACCTAGAAAACCGTTTTTTAACACCTCATCAAATGACTTAAACGGTTGTTCAATAGAGTCATTATCAAAATACGTCAAATTCAATGCCAAACTTATTTCAGGCTCCGCTCCCTGCCGTTTTAAAACAAAAAAATTTGAGAATATAGAATTCAAAGCCCCACTAGAAACAAAAGCTTGGAGAGGATAAGCTGCATCTTCTTGTTGATTCATTTGCACTACTCCAGCAGCAACCAAAGCATTTCTCACCCCAGCCATTTGGCCAGCAAAATTATTTGCATCATTTGTATCACGAAGATCTTTCATTAAAGTCTTAAGAGGCTTCCAAAGATTAAATAATGCAAAATCTTTATCAATAGTTGCCCTACTTAAAATCACTGACTGTTCTGCTCCCCGAAGAGCAACTTTAACAGTTCCAACTTTTGATATTACAATTAAATATTCAAGAAAATCTCTCCTCATTGCACTCAAAAAGGTAATAAGAAAACCTTTAGGATCGTTCTTCCAGTCGGCATCTCCATTTCCTGTTTCAAGCTTGGCTGCTAGTTTTTTATAAATATCCGGCTCCGACATATCACTATCATTTTTATAATCCGCCGCAACCTTTAACACTTCAATCGTTAAATTTTTTTCTTGCTTCCAACAATCTGTTTCCCAAGAACTTTTATTCTTCCCAAGAATATCAACACATAAATGTCTCATCATATCGCTATGCGACTCTTTAAATACCCATGAACCCGTAGAAGCCAAATCTACTTTAATAGGTCCAAGAATCTTGTACAATTCAGATTTTTTATCCGTACCTGCAATTATCTTGTCTACTAAATCTGAGAGATAAAATATCTCCAATCGATTAATCACCGCCTTGAGAACAATTGGGGGCTGTTTAGCCAGCTTATCTAACTCACTAACCCCCTCAACATATTTGTTCTGTTTTAAAAAATTATTGATCTTAACAGATTCGGCCTCAATATCCGGTACCACTATATCTGGCATACTTGCAATTGCATCCACAAACGCTGGAACATTAAACAAGTTTTGCGTAACGGAATTTAGATAGCACGTAGCTCCACAATTAGCTAACCCCTTGGGCCCCACACACTGCGCATAACCGCACATCACAACCACGAGCACCACTACACAAACCCGCACAATGCCATTCCACCTCTTTTTCATACTCCCACTCCGGTAAAATTTACCACCACCTCTAACCTTTTTTAAAGACATGTCGTATCCTTAATAATTGTACAGACTCTTTTTCAAAAACTACCGTAACACACATGGACCTAAAAAATACAGAGTTCAAAAAAACCCGATTTGGCATCTGGGGCCTAGGCGTCTCAGGTCGCGCAATCCTTTCATTCCTCACACAACAAGGCCATACCTGCTCTGTTCTCGAACAAGATTTAATCTTGGAAGCAGAAAAAACCAAACCTGGTGAGACCACAACTTATTTCAAAGACCCTGAAGAACGTGAGCAATTTTTTGCATCCGTTGATGTTATTATCCCCAGCCCCGGCATTGACCTTACAACCCACAACATTAAACACAAAATTCTTACCGAAATAGATCTGTTTGCTTCGGCCTGGCACAAACCACTAATCGCCCTTACCGGCACCCTTGGCAAAACCTCAACGACCCATCTTCTTTCAACGCTTCTTTCGGCCCAAGGGAAACAGGTAGCAACCGGTGGAAACATAGGCATTGGCATGCTGGATTTAATAGCCCTTCAGGACCAATCCGACTACGCCGTTCTAGAACTTTCAAGCTTCCAACTAGATTATGCACGCACCGTCGCCCCTGACCTGGCGATTATAACCAACCTTTACGAAAATCATCTCGATCGCCACAAAACAGTAGAGGCCTATTTTGAAGCAAAAAAACAGATCTTATTGCACCAAAAAACTGGACAGCAAGCACTCCTCCCCCTTGAACTAGCTCCCCTTATTCGTGCAGATGAACGACTAAAAAACCGCTCCCTAAACTGGTTTACCGCTCATCCACCCTCACCAGAGGAATGGACTCTTATTGCCGAGCAGGACTCCCTATTTTGCACGGATTCTAATGGAAATATTGTAGCCTACCCACAAATTAAGCCGCCCATGGCGCCCCACCACCTTCTAGATGCACACGCTATTCCCGTACTCTCTTTTAAAGAGAACTGGATCACTCTCGCGGCAGCCTGTTACCTACTGGGCTTTTCGCTACAAGACCTTTTAGAGAAAATTGAATTATCAATTCCTCACAACCGCCTTGAATTTGTTGCAACCGTCAATCAGGTTGACTATATCAATGATTCCAAGTCCACCATTATCCAAGCAACCATTGCAGCCATTAATTCCATAAAAACTCGCCCTCTAATCCTCTTATTGGGCGGAGTAAGCAAAGGAGTAGATCGCGCGCCCTTTCTAAAAGAATTACGCACCGTTGACCTAATACTCTGCTTTGGCACGGAGAGCACGGCTCTCGCAGCCGCCTGTCTTAAGTTTAACATTCCCGCCCTTGCTTTTAACACACTAGAAAAAGCCGTTGAAGAGGCGCACCGCAGAGCAACACCCGGCACCTCAGTTCTACTCTCCCCCGGAGGCGCAAGTTTTGATCTTTTTAAAAATTATGAAGCTCGAGGCCACAGATTTGCAGAGCTTGTGGCGCAATTATCAACAAATGGCAAGGTCACTTAGCTATCGCACGCAATGCACGTGCAAGATTATCAAGCGTCTCATCTTTGCGAACATAAAAAAACATAGTCGTCTTGCCATACGTCGTATCCAATGGCACCGCCGTGCCCAGATCTATGACAGGGGCTTCATCATCGCACTTGTACCAATGAGGAGACTTGGCGAGCACATCACGAATAAGAGCAATATAATGCCCGCCCGTATTAACCACCTTCCCAACCAACTCATACGTGTATCCAGAATTCCCCTGAGGACTTGCAACAAAATCTCTGATATTTAATTCTAAGTTATGAGCCGTCACCCTCTGCATATCTTGATCTATAGGAATAAGACTTATAACTAAAATATCTGCACATTGTTTTTTCGGTCTAAAATTTGCGTTATTCTTAAAATAAGAAACGCAAAAATCATGTATATCAATATCCGGTCCCGCCCCCACCATTAATCCAAAATTATAATTTTCCGCCTGTGCAAAAGTTTCAAATTGGAACAAATTTTTCACCGCATCAAAAACTGTACAGTTAAAAGGACTTACGCAACCGTTCCCCACCAAATCAAAAACAAGGTGCCCAAAGAATTCACCTGAATCCTGCACGTTCACCCCTTTAAAAAATTTATTGGACTGCGCCAGTGTAAATTTTTCAAGGGCTAAATTCACACCTATGCCACTGTTTAAAGCCTCCACCAACTCAGCAAAATATCCAACCAAATATAATTTAGGATCAAGAGAAAAACCCTTAAACGTAGAAATATTCTTGGAAATTATATCTACCAAGGGCACCAGGTTATATAGATTTTGAATCACTGCATTGCAATAACAGAGACCTCCAAAATTCTTCAATGGACGGGGAACTGCTTTATCAAACGATATAAATCCTACTCCTAAAAGCACTAACCCTACTTCTATTTTTCGAATGTTTTTTTTGTAATTCATTACTCCCCCTCCATTCTCAATGCTAAACCTTTCCCCAGCTATCTTACGCCAACCGCCCCATAAAATTCAACTAAAATAAACGTCAAGTATTGACAAGCCAGACGGCCGCAAGGTAGTGTAGCTTTATTATGGAACAGACCAAAAAACTTTTAACCACATTCCTCACGATTATAGCCCTACTTGTTATAGTCGGGTTTATATTCATTTATTCCGCAAGTTCAGTCTATGCACTTGAATCTTCTGGCAATGCAGGTTTTTTTGTCCGAAAGCAGGTAATAGGACTAATTTTAGGTCTTATAGGCATAGGCATTATCGTACTACTTCCCTTAGATTTAATTCAAAAACTCTCCCCCTTTCTTTTTCTAGGAAGCCTCCTCCTAACCTATGCCACACTACTTCCTGGCATTGGTGTCATGCTCAACGGATCCCACCGCTGGCTCTCCATTGGCGGAATACTTTTCCAACCGAGTGAACTACTAAAAGTTTTTACTCTACTTTACCTAGCAAACTACATTAATAAAAAACAGTTTAACCTCCGCTCCTTTCTTTATGGCTACTTACCCTTTCTAGCCATTGTCGGCTCTGCCTTATTAGTTCTCCTAAAACAACCCGATTTTGGCCAAGCCGTAACACTCGGCTTTACCTCTCTCGCCCTATTTTTTGTTGCGCAGGGAAATCTCTTTCACCTCTCTATAACTGCAGCGATAGGAGCCACAGGAGCCATTATTCTTGTAATTTTAAAACCCTATCGCATGCGACGCATTCTCGTTTTCATGAATCCATGGGACGATCCCCAAGGGGCTGGCTTCCAAATCATCCAATCTCTAGTGGCAATAGGGTCTGGAGGCCTTTGGGGTCTTGGAATCACACACTCAAAACAGAAATTCTTCTACCTTCCTATGCAACATACCGATTTTATCTTTTCGGTTATTGCCGAAGAGACGGGCTTTATAGGTGTAACAATTCTCATTGGCCTCTTCTTATTCATGCTTGTAACCGGCATTAAACTCGCTCGATCTCTTGAAAATGAATTCGCCAGTCTCACCACTCTGGGTTTTGTCTATCTTTTAAATCTCCAAGCGCTAGTTAATATCTTTGTAGCATGCGGGTTAGCTCCCACAAAAGGCATAGGACTCCCCTTTGTTAGTTTTGGCAGCTCAGCTCTCATTTGCAGCCTACTCATGGTAGGAATAATCATCAACTGCGCCCTTGAAGACAAAACCAAAAACACCCCCTCTCTAGGCAAACAGTTTTCTTCCTAAATTAGCTCTAGAAAGCTCTTTAAACATACTTAATGAAAACATCCATCCTCTGAGGATTGACACTACATTGTCAGAATGATATAAACTCAATAGTCTATTTTGCAGTGTTAAAAAAATTGCAAAAAAACCTTAAACCCCTTGGGAGGATTGAAGCACCATGAGTATGTATAAAATATTAGTAGCAGTGATTGTAGTTGTTGCCTTACTAGGCCTTGCACGCTACATGGGATGGATGTAAAACATGATGATGATTACTATGAATCAAGTACTGATTGCTGTAGCCGCAGTAGTTGTGTTGCTAGGTCTCGGAGTCCTTCTCAAAATGC
Organism: uncultured Candidatus Babeliaceae bacterium; assembly: GCA_964426225.1. Taxonomy (GTDB): domain Bacteria; phylum Babelota; class Babeliae; order Babelales; family Babelaceae; genus UBA12395. The sequence continues at coordinate 22,493 of CAYRPI010000008.1, forward strand.
GCGTATATGACATTTTGATAATGGTACTCGTCGTACTAGCAATATCGGCCCTTGCTCGCTACATGGGCTGGGTTTAAAAAATGATAATGAATATGTATATATGGATTGTACTCGCGGTTATCGCGGTATTAGCCATAATTTACTTTATGCGCTGCACGTGCAAATAGCACTACTCATTGCTCTATCGTAGTATTAGTTTAACCAGTTTAGTAAGGAGATTTTTCACTATGACAAATAACATGTATTTCATGATCGCTATCGGTGTAATCATATTCTGCTTGATCATTTATTACGCATTCTTTAACAAATAGAACGCCCATAGTACAAAGGGCCTCGAAATAATTCGAGGCCCTTTGTTTACCTAAAAAATCCTGCTTTATGAAAAAAACCCCTATGAAATCTATTGTAACCAGGCTAACTCCCAACCTCACCGTCAAAGATATCCGCGAAAACATCTTGTTTTACAAACAATTAGGATTTTCTCTCCGCATCGCCATCGCTGATGACAAAAAAACCATCCATCAGACGCTGGATGAAAATTCCCACTACATCTATGCTCAGGTAACATGCGGCGACATAGAAATCATGTTGCAAACCACAGAAAGTGTCTTAGAAGAACTCCCCGCCTTAAAAGGTCTATCTATCGCTTCTTCCATAAATTTGTACTGTGAAATAACCGAAATCGAAAGCTTCTTTGCCTCCCTCAAAGACCGAGTAGCTATTGTAAAACCATTAAGTACAACATGGTATGGGATGAAAGAATTCTATATTCGCGATTGCAACGGATATATTCTAGGCTTTGCTGAAAAAGTCTAATAATTCAATAAAACAAAGGACCCTTGAAATTTTCGAGGGCCCCTTGTTTTAGTTAAAATCGTATATATTTAAACTTATTTTTAAAGCCCAATTCTTTTATGCAAGTGGAAGCTTCAAAATCCTCCATTCATTAGCCACCTTAGTTGTCCCATCATGGGAATAAAAAACCAGAGGCAACCCTGCATCATAACGCTTTTTCAACTCATAATAATCACTAACGCCCTCAATACGAGTGGCAATAGCAATTTCATGTACACAACCATATCCTGCCGAATAACCAGCAGGCTCGATAAGACAATCAATACCTGCAGCATTTTTCCCCGAAAGAACAAAAACAGACCCCGTAGAATTTGTGGTACATTGTGCCCAGAGCAAATCTCCCGGCTCAATAGCACCGTCCGACTTTAACGCCTGCATAAGAAAACCGATGGTATAAGACAGACGGTAGAAAAAGGGAATCCCACAAATGTGTGCAGCGCGAAGTATAAGCCCCGAAACATCAAACCCTGAGGGCTGTGCTTGCGCCACAGGATTTAATCCTGAACAAGGTCGACTCCAAAAAGAAACATCTC
>CAYRPI010000008.1:23890-24964 GCA_964426225.1 uncultured Candidatus Babeliaceae bacterium
ATCTCCGTCGGTTTCAAGTTTAAAGTCATCCGGGCAGACACGATCCACAAAGCTCATTCCACCCCATACAAGAGGAATACAACCCTCTGAATGATCCGCCCATTTTCTAAGAAGCGCAATAAAACGAAGTCTGCGAACAGAATAGTCCAAACCACTTGTCTGCATTATCTTTTTCAGAGGAATCTGAGAAATTTGAACCTCCAAACTCTCACCGTCTAACAGAAACACCGCCTCATACCCCTCAACTAAAGGGTACCCTGCCTTAACAAAACGAGTTCCCGCAGAATACGTGCGATTGGAAAGAGGATCATGCCACGGCTCACTCAAAACAACTACACGATCATTCATTACAGAAGATGAATCTTTAAATGAAATGGCCGGAGGCACACAGACCTCCCACTCCAATCCACGCTCACTAAGTTCATCTAAAAAAATAAGCCTTTTTCGCTCTGTCCAATAGACACTCTTGTAATCGCCCGTCTGTGCATCCAGATAAAAACAGTGGGGCATGTTTACTGCAACATTCCCTGTCTCATTATCAAAATAAATCACCTCAACCAGCTCGTTAAAAAGCCCTTGAATACACCTTATGCAACTTCTGCCCTGTTCGGGAGAATAAACATCTAGACGTTTTAAGGATTCAGAATACTGACTAAGAGGACTTAACGTTAAATCGACAACAGGATCGCGAAATAACGCCCACTCACCCGCAGCTGCGGAAAAAGCGAGCATTATGCCACACAATAAAAGTCCTATTCTTTTCCGTTTCATAGCAACACCTTTTACGCCAATGGCTTCCAATTCATAAGCAACTCTACAAAAAGACGAACCCCAAAACCGGTTGAACCCCCTCTAAAGTAACTGCGATCCGGCACATCAAAAGAAGTTCCCGCAATATCCAAATGCGCCCATGGCATACCAGAAGCGAAATGTTCCAAAAAGAACCCCGCCGTAATGGCCCCAGCCCGATAGCCATCCTTACCAATATTACAGACATCCGCTACTTCGGAACGAACAGCTACCCTATAATCTTCAGAAAAAGAGTCATAAACATCAACAAAAGAAGAATGTTTA